>JBBDJI010000013.1:0-300000 GCA_040879965.1 Candidatus Babeliales bacterium
AGTATTTACAGTGCTTGATGAAATTCTAGATTGTTGCCAATCCACATTCACTGTTCTAGATGAAATAGAGATTGATATCTTTGACACCCAAACGATTCTGTGCGATAAGTTTTTTGAAACTTGGACGATTTTAGCAGAAATAAATAATGATTTTAACGGAACATTTACCGTTCTTGAAGAAATTCTAGATTGTTGCCAATCCACATTCACTGTTTTAGATGAAATTGAAATTGATATCTTTGATACGCAAACGATTCTGTGCGATAAGTTTTTTGAAACCTGGACGATTTTAGCAGAAATAAATAATGATTTTAACGGAACTTTTACAGTGCTTGATGAAATTCTAGATTGTTGCCAATCCACATTCACCGTTTTAGATGAAATTGAAATTGATATCTTTGATACGCAAACGATTCTGTGCGATAAGTTTTTTGAAACCTGGACGATTTTAGCAGAAATAAATAATGATTTTAACGGAACTTTTACAGTGCTTGATGAAATTCTAGATTGTTGCCAATCCACATTCACCGTTTTAGATGAAATTGAAATTGATATCTTTGATACGCAAACGATTCTGTGCGATAAGTTTTTTGAAACTTGGACGATTCTAGATAATTTACAGATAACAGCTTCAGTAGATTTAAGTACAGTATTTACAGTGCTTGATGAAATTCTAGATTGTTGCCAATCCACATTCACTGTTTTAGATGAAATTGAAATTGATATCTTTGATACGCAAACGATTCTGTGCGATAAGTTTTTTGAAACCTGGACGATTTTAGCTGAAATAAATGCAGATTTTAGCGGAACATTTACGGTACTTGATGCTAATACGCAACAATTAGAAACGATTCTTGCAGGTGTTTGTACTCCAACTGTCATAACACAAATGGATATTGGTACTACCACTTATATTATTACTTCGTCAGGGTATTATGTGTTTGCTGAAAATATAGTCTTTTCTCCTGTTAGTGGCCAGCCAGCAATCGAAATTGCAGCGGATGATGTAATAATTGATATGTGTGATCGTAGTTTGAGTCAGGGAAATGCAACAAGCGGGGTGGATGGGTTTAGAATACGTGGTGGTTCTGCGGCAGATCCAAGAAGAAATGTTGTTATTCGTAATGGTTCCGTAACCGATTTTAGCCGTGCAGGAATAACGGTAGGTACTAACAGTGTTACCCCCAGTGATCGTGCATGTGAATTAATTGCACTAGATGATTTAGTTATTTTTAATTGTGGTATCCGTGGTATCGAATTTTTAGGAACTTCTGATACTATTGATATTACTAAATCAGAAATTAATCAATGTAATATTACTTCATGTTGCACGAGCGTTTCAGCCGATTTTGCGCTTACATTATCATTTGTGCAAGATATCAAAGTTATTGATTGTTGTATTAATGATAATGGTTCATTAACTACTGGGTTAATTGCAGTTAATATTGTAACCTCAACCAAATGTATATTCGAAAATGTTGCAGTCAATTGCAATATGGCACTTACTTTCACAGGTTTTAATATCAATAACAGTCAAGAATGTATTTTCACAGAATGTTTAATACTAACTAATAGTGTTCAAAATAATTTTGTAGGCTTTGTCATGCAAGGTGGACCTCATGTGCAAGGAAATATGTGTAATAATTGTAGTGTTTTCAATAATGTAAGTACGAATGGTTCATTACGTGGGTTTGAACTATCAGTGGGCGTTACCAGAAATATTTTACGCTTTTGCTTGGCAGAGAATAATGTAGCGATTTCTGCCGTGAGTACTGCCAATGCATTCGGCTTTAATTTTGATCGCATTACTTTTTGTAGCATCATTGAATGCAAAGCACGCTATAATCGTGCTCCAGGTGATGGTACAACAAATATAACGGCTGGTTTTAATATAAGTACTTCAGGAGCTTCAGGAACCGGTAATAAAAATTGTGAATTTTTTAACAATATAGCAACTAGTAATAATGCATTTAATGATGATCGCTCATTTGGTTTTAGAACGGTGAGCGATTCTGGTGGGAATGAAAATAATGCATATGTTTCAAATGTTGCAATACGCAATGGACCGGTAACGCCAATAAGGCAAACACAAATTGTTAGTACTGCGGGTGCAGGATCAAGCCCTGGTGGTGTACCAAATGGTTCAGTTCGTGATGTCACCATATCGAATTTGAATGGTGATGATATAGAGTTTTCTAACATACGGATAATTTAGGAATATAATGAATTTATTTTTCATGATAGTTTTTTTTATGAGTACGGTATTGAATGGATTTCTTATTGATCAATCCGGCAGATTTCAATTAGGTGGCGATTTGCTTGAAACAACGACTGATGCCGTTATCATTCAAGCGAATAATGTTTCTTTGGATTTGAATGAGTCTGTTGTATCGAGCTTTTTCGATGGAATTGTAATTAAAGCAGGAGTGAGTGGTGTTTCAGTTAAAAATGGTACTATTGCGGGAGTAAATGGATCAGGAGTCATTATCGAAGAGGGATGTCGATCAATACAATTTATAGATATTACTATTGCACAATGTAACGGCTCGGCGATTGAATTACGTGGTACTGGAACTGATGTGTCGCAAGCAATAAGCAATATTGGATTACAAAATCTTACGGTTAGCGCTTGTGCGCTTGTTACAGCAACAAATGTTATAAAAATTAGTTTTGGGGATAACATATTTTTTAATAATACGATTATAAATAATTCAGGAAATGTAAATGTTGATGAAATAAATGTATGTTGCTTAAGTGATACTAGTGCTTGTTTAGTTAGCAATATTTTAATGACAAATAATTTTGGCTTAGAATTGAATTGCTTACATCTGATTCATACAGAAAGTAGTTTGGTGCAGAGATTTAATATTCTATCACATCAATCGCTATTAAATGATTTAAAGGGATTTATACTTACCGATAGTTGTACTGGAAATAATTTAGATGCATGCAATATTCTTTCTAGTAGTGCAACTAATAATATAATTGGTTTTGAAGTTACAAATGGATCCAATCGTAATATTTTTAATAATTGTAATGCAGTAGTTTTACGCGGTGGAGTTGATGTTATTGGTTTTGATATTTGTGGTACTGTTTCGCCTACTGACATTGTAGCAAATATATTTGAACGCTGTGCGGCAGCAGATAATATTGCGATAACGGGGACCAATATTGGCTTTAGAGTTAATAGGGCTAATGATAGTATAATAAACGGATCTTCTAGCGTGGATAATGCAGCTTCTCAAGGATTAGCGATAGGTTTACATGTAACCGATTTAGGAGGAGAGTCCTGGAGCTTTTCGCGCAATAGCTTTTTGCGTAATACTGGTTTGGATGATGCCAATTCATTTGGTATTCGGGACGAAAGTGGCCTGATCAATCTTTATCTACAAAATTTTGCTTTTGATAATGGTAACACGGCAGGCAATCAAATGATGGGCGTGCCGCTTGGCTCGCAAGTACAGCTCAATACTGGGAATCTTAATACAGCCAATACGCCATGGTCAAACGTTGCAATAACACCAACCTAAGGACGAGATGAAAAAGTTTTTAGTAATATTTATTTTTTTCAATTGTTATTCATGGTTATCAGCAATGTCGATCGCTGATAGAATCACTTCACCGGGAGTTTATCGATATCGATCAAATATTTTTGCCAATCCAACTATTGTAAATGATACTATTATTAGTATTGAAGTAAGCAGAGTTATTTTAGATTTAGCAGGTTATACATTAGATCAAGCGTCATCTAATATGATTGGTGGGTTAACTGGCATCACTATTCAGTCGAATATTGAAGATGTTGAAATAATAAATGGCGCTGTTATTGGATTAACCGGGAATGGTATTCAAGTTGGTGATGGATGCCGAAATATTCGAATTAAAAATATTACTGTTGATAGTTGTGATGCGGGCGGTATTTTATTTGATGGAAGTAGCTCTGGAACCGGCATCGATAAAATTTCTATTGAGCAAGTAACGATTTTATCTTGCACTGGCGCTAACTCTAATCCCGCATTTGGTATTAAATTAGAACAATCACAAAACTTTCAGATTAAAAATTCGATTTTGTGTCAAAATGATGCTAATACTATTGCTTCAGGCTATGGGGTTTGGATAACTTCTTCCACATTTGGTTCAGTTGAGGGTTGTATTGCGCGAGAAAATGGTGGTAATGAAATAGGCGCGGGTTTTTTTATCGAGACCTCAGACAATGTTGTTTTACAAAATTCTAGAGCGTTTCACACCATTGCACGCAGTGCTAATGCTTCTTCTTTATCAGCCGGCTTTCGCTCGTTGCAATCAAATAGTATTTTATTTGAGGAAAATCAAAGTATACAAAATACGCATTTGCAGCAAAAGGCGTTAGGATTTTCCGCGCAATCAAGTTCTTCCAATATTTTTAAACGGTGTATTGCACAAATGAATACCGGAGCAACTGAGGCAGCTGGTTTTGAAATTGTTGCAGAAGATAATCCTTCTATAACGCAATCAGTAAGCTCAGGTAATCAAACCACTTCATCTGGAACGGCTTATGGAATTCATTTCTTAGGTTCTTTAAATAATAATGGCTATATTATTGAGAATGATATAATGAATAATATTGGCGTTTCATCGAGTTTTGGTATTGTGGATGATCGTAATCCAAGTACAACATTATTCATTCGTAATCGAGCTTTTAATAATGGCACAAACTATTCCATTACCTACCCGATTGGTATTACACTGCCCACCATAATCGGTAGCTTATCAAATTCGGTAATAGCTTTGCCATCATTATCTGCTGGCGATTTAGATAATCTTGATTTAAGCCCATAATAAAAAGGAATGATCGATATTTTTTTAACAATGTTTACTTAAAGGAGAATATGTTTATAAAAAAATGTTTATTAGTACTCATTATAACAAATGTTATTTTGATACCTTTACAAGCGCAGTCAATTTGCTTTTCGATAGATGCACCAGGAGTTTATGATCTTTCTGATATTGAAGGTGATCCTACTGATGTAAATGATGCAATCGTGTGCATAGATAGTAGTGATGTAATTGTTGATTTTCATAATGGTATTTTGTTTCAAACAGCCGGTAATCAGGTTGGTGGTTTGACTGGGATACGAGTTAATTGCGGCTTAAATAACATTACTATCAGAAACGCCACAATTCGTTCATTAACGGGTAAAGGAATAAATGTTTTAGAGGGCTGTAGCAATATTAATATTGAAAATATTGAAATAGTCGATTGTGATGAAGGTGGAATATTATTTGAAGGAACAGTTGCCAATAGTATTACAAATGGATTGATTACCAACTGTTTTATTGATTCGTGTACTGGTGCTGATGCTAATGCGGCTTATGGATTGCGATTGATTGAAAGTGAAAACATTTCGATTGACAATGTAATTTTCCAAGCAAATGATGCAGGAACTACTGCAAATGGTTTTGGGGCGAGTTTGGAGTTTTGTCGGGTGTGCAGAATGAGTAATTGCCAAGCAGTTGCCAATGGTGGTGATCAATTAGGAGTTGGTATTGCCGTTATTCAATCACAATGGACGACAATTGAAGATTGTGATGTTTTAAATACGGTTGCACGAGATGCCGCAAGCACCAGTAGAGCAGCAGGTTTTTTACTTGATCAATCGACTCACAGTAATTTAGAAAATTGTTTATCAAAACATAATACTAATTTATTGGCCCAAGCATTTGGTTTTGAAAGTAACGCTGGTAATGGTAATTTATTTATTCAGTGTCTTTCACAAAATAATATTGGCGACGTTCGCGCAGCAGGATTTGCATTTAGGAATAATGAATTACGTTCATCAATTTTTAGATCAGAAAGTCGTGGAAATAATGGTGGTGCATCAGGCGAAGGATTAGGAATTTTTCTTGATACTGCCCAACAATGTGATATTTCTTGCAATCAACTTAATAGCAATACTGGTTTAACTGGCTATGGATTACGTGATACGGTAACAAATACAACGAATTTAATTGCAGGCAATAGTGCATTTAATAATACATCTGGTGGCTTTAATGTCACGCGAACTATGGGAACTTTTCCTGTTGTAACCGCTCAAGTGGGCGATTTTTCTGCAATTGCTGATATAAGCAAATATTTTAATATTGAATTTACGGTTGGACCATAAATTATTTTTATTAAAGCTTTTATAAGGCGAGAAATTTTTCTCGCCTTTTTTTATTTGTTTATACATATTAAAATTACTTGCCAAAAATATGTATGAAAGAATAATAATGGAATCCAAATTATATCGTTATGCAAAAAAATGTTGGCAGTTGGGGCCATATAACAGTTTTTTAGTTATACAAAATCGCTTAAAAACAGCTGCATTCTATTATTATATTAAACATCGCGCTCAGCAAAAAAAAGCCCATACGCAATGGCATAATTTGGCAAAAAAATATAAACACACATCTTTTTTCAACTTTTTTCAATTATTAAAAACGTTACCTTTTAAGCATTTAGATGATACATATTTTTTCCAAGTATCAGAAAATGAATTAAGTAAAATATCTGAAGAAACGGTTCATAAATCTTTTGATCTTTTAGGCTCAGGATTGCAAAAATTTGAGCAAATGCCGTGGCATGCTGATTTTCGTCTTACATATAAAGATTCTTCTGCGGAAACTTATTTTGATAAAGACCTTTTTTATCAAGAAATAAAAATTGAATCGGGAAAAACAGAAAAAAAAGTAAAAGATATTAAATTACCGTGGGAACTATCGCGCTTTCAGTTTTTATATGCATTGGGTAAAAGTTATGCAACTACGCATGAACAAAAATATGCTGATAGTTTTATGTATTTAATTGAAGATTGGCTCAAAGAAAATTTTTATTTATTAGGGCCAAATTGGGTTTGCCCGATGGATGTGGGCATTCGTGCAATTAATTTAATATATGGGTTTTATTTTTTTAAAGATGCTGAAATTAAAGATGAATTTTGGCAACAATTTATTTGTTCATTGTATGATCATATGATTTATCTAGAAAATAATTGGGAAGTGTATGATTCACGGACTTCTAATCATTATCTTTCTGATTTAATTGGCTACTTTTATTTATGTTATTTTTTCCAATCGTTGCAAGGGATTGAACAGAAAACAAATTGGTGTTATCAAGAAATGTTAAAAGAATTTGATAAACAAGTTTTTGATGAAGGTTCTGATTATGAGGGTTCTACTTACTATCATAAATTAGTTACTGAAATTTTTTATTTATTTTCAATTATTGCGCAAGAGCTTGGGTTTCAATTATCAGATTCATTTCATAAAAAATTAAAGAAAATGTTTATCTTTTTAGATTGGTGTACGCCATATGGCGGTAATCTTATTCAGATTGGTGATAATGATTCAGGAAAAATACTTTTAGGCATTGAGCAATCGTTGATTGATAATATGAAAAACGATAGACGCCTTACGACACAACATTTTCCGGAATTTGGTTTATCAATCATAAAAACACCGCAATGGCATATTTCATTGCGTCAACATGCTTATAAAAAAATGCAACCTTCTGGCCATTTTCATAACGATATTGGTAGCATTACACTAGCAATCAATGGTATTGATATTTTTGTTGATCCCGGAAGCTATGTATATACACCATCTGCAATTTGGCGTAACCGATTCCGATCAGTGAATGTTCATAATACTTTTTATGTAGAAGGAATTGAACCAATAACATTGGATGAACAGTTGTTTTGCTTAGATTTACCAGAAAATAATTTAGAAATGCATGAAACTGAAAACGAATTGAATACAGTTCATAATTTATATCAATTGTTAGGCTTACAAGCGCACCGCAAGATTATTTTTGATGAATTGCAAAATTCCTTAATTATTTTTGATCAATGGGAAAAATCAAAGGCATATCAAGAAAAAAATTTAAAAAGTGCTTGGAACTTTACATTGGCGCCGTATATTTCAGCGCAAAAACAACAAAGTTCATGGGTATTATTTTATAGCAGAAAACCATTTGCAAAGTTTACTGCAAATATCGATTTTTCTATGCAGGATGGTTTTTATTCATCTGCTTATGGCCATAAGGAAAATACGCAGCGCTTGCAAGCAGTAAAATTATTTTCTTTTGATGAAGTTGTTATTAAAATTGAGTTGCTTTGATTATTTAGAAAAATAACTTTTTATCCAGAAAATACAGACAACGGCTAAACAAGTTAGAATACCTTCAGCAAATGCAGTACTAACGCGTTTTTGCTGTTCTTTTATCTTTTGATCAATTGTTTTAAGAAATTCTTGATGAGAAATATTTTTTTGTTGAAAACGAGTTTTTAAGTCAGTCATAAGTATTTCACTATTTGCATCCACTGGTATTTGTTCTTCAAATAAAATAGGATATAAGTTGCCAATGATTTCTTTCTTATTTTTCTCATCACGTTCACTCAGTGTATCAATAAAAGGTTGTAAGAGATTTTCTGAGTGATACTGATATTTTGCTTGAGGAAATATTTCTTTATATACGATATTTAAAAATTTCTTATTATAATCTGCCTGTTCAATATTTGGATTAAGCAACTGTTGATTTATTTTTTTCGCTAGAGGGCAGTTATTATCAAGCATAAACAAAGGATCTTCAGGATCCAAAAATTCTTCTTTTCCGGAAGCTGTATTGCTTGAAAGATTAGAGTTATTCATGCATTTTAATTGATTAGAAAAAATAATTAAAAAGAGAGTGAATAAAATCATTTTTTTCATAGTTAATTTCGTCTTTTTTTATCTAAAATATTATCAAGTTTTAATAATGTATTATTAATTATTACAAGCAAAAAAGAAAATATGCAAGAGCATGCCTATTGTTTTCAATAACTAATTAAATTTTTGCATTTCATTAAGTAATTTTTTGTAAATTTTGTAATCATTTTTTAAAAGTAATGTAATGATGATATTTTTCATTGATTGTAAATTAATGATTGATTTTGTTTAAAAATTGTATAATCTACCTATTTCTCATGTCTTGAAAATTATCAAAAATTAACAAATGGCAATAGGGAGACTACATCAATGTTATGCAATTAGCGTTATTGCTTTTTACTTACTAATTTCTTTAAGTAATTTTTGTTATCAGCTACAGGAAAATAAAAGATAATAAAAAGTTATTTAAAAATATTCAAACATCAAAATATTAATATTGCTTACAAGCTAAGAGGTAACTATATGTTTACTGCTTCAATATTTTTTTTCATATCTATTCCTCATTTTTCAAAAATATTTCTTTAAGTTTTATATCACGTTTTAACTATTTAGATTGCAAGTAATAAGTTTCAAAAAAAGTATGAGCCATTAGGAGATTTCATGCAAAAAAAGTTAGTTATTTTAGTTGCCAATATCATTTTGTTTGCAAATATGCACCATATATTTTCTATGGAAAGTGGTAGTGTTATAAATTTTGCCAAAAGAAGCGGAATGCAGACCTTACAGTCTATGCAGCCACATCTTTATCTACCAGAAGTAGTAACCGGGAAGCATCTATTTGATGCTCATATAAGTCACCACCGTGTTTTAAATAATCAAATTAATAGTAATGAAATGTTAAATCAATTTAAAAGTGAGGCTTTAGAATATTCTGGAAAAATTGATAAGAATCTTGAAAGAATCAAGATTATACAAGAAAAAGTAAAACAATTAAAAGCAATAGAAATAAAGATAAAAAATTTAAGGCAAGTAATATATAATCCAGAAAATAATATAGAAATGCCCAAAGTTCCTAAAGATGAAACAGGTACCATGATCTATGATCAAATTTATGATCCGGATGATATGTCTTGTGGATTTATTGCTGATAAATTTCCTTCAACCTCTAATCCTTTAATGGATGCGGTGTTCAAAAAAATTGCGCTAGAACGCCAGCTAAAAGAAGAACAACAAAAATTAAAAGAAGAAATAAAGATAAATCGGCAAGCAAATAATGAGAATATTAGACCTGAAAAACAGTGGAAGCAATATTTATTTAATCAAAAATACAAAGAAAAAAAAGAAGGATGGGTAAATAGATTTAACAAGGGAGTTATTAATAAAGGTTATAGTTATATTTATAATGGTTTAAGTGTTCTTAATGGTGGTGTTAAAGCAGGGGAAATTCGCAGAAAAGATATTTACCGACCAAAAGGAGTTGGTAAAGATGCTGATGTTATCATCATGGTAGTAATCCATGGAACAACATCTCATGAGGAATCAGGGTTTTATGATGATACGAATCCAATAGAAAAAAATTATCAATATTTTAAAAGATGTGGTGAAAAGCGTGCTGAAAAAGAAAACAAAATATTGCATTTGTTATCTTTTCAATGGAATGGTGCTTTACAAGAAGAAGAGGGAAGACAATTAGCATCAGAGGCACTTGCTAAGATTTTAGATAAAAAAATAGATAAATATCCTAATGCATTTATTTGGTGTCTTGGACATAGCCATGGATGTACTATGATTAGTAATATGACGCATAAACTAGAAGAGATTAGAACAAATAATGGCAAATTAGGTAAAAGCATTAATTCATTAACATATTTTGCATGCCCCATCCGTCCAGATGAACCATTTAATCAGCCCATAAACTTTGACAATTTAATATATTTGCATGGCCCTAATGATTGGACAACAAGATTAGGAAGAATTCCTGAGAAAGTTTTATATCCTACATTGAAAACTGTTAGAGTCGGGGCTGTGCAAGGAGCAAGTTTTGTTGTCGGTGTTACTAGTCAACGTTTAAAATCTTTAGATTTGGCTATGAATGCAAAATCGGCGGCAATTTTAGGGGGTGTTATTGTAACAATGGCTATAGGGGGTACGCTCGTTGCTTTACCATTAGCAAGTACATTAATGAATAGACCATTGAATCATTCTAATATTTTCCCTAATCAGGCTGATAAAAAAATGATTGGAATTCAGATTGGCTTAGATGGGAAATCATTAAAACATAAAGAAGTAACTGATGTCATTCAATTTTTACCAGAAATTGAAGAAAGATTAGAAAAACATTATCCTGGGCATATAGCTAATAACGCATTATTTAGATTTGAAGGAAATTCAAAAAAGTTTGAAAACTCTCCAGAAGAATCGTTTGTATTATGGCTGGATAATATCAATAAGAGATATGGTGAAAATATAGATGAAAAAGGTAATTTAATTACTTCTGCGCAAATAATAGGAAATCAAGATATTAATAACAATAATATTGTTTTATTTGATTTAGATAGTGAAAAAGAATTTAGTCGGCAGCAAGAAGAAATCAGCAAAACTTTAAATAAGAAAGCATAAGCAATGATTATTTTGACAATATTTATTACTTTGTTATTTTCTTCAGGCATTAACTTTTGCATGGAAGGAAATAAATTAATATCTTATGAAGCTCAATTGAAGAGGCTATGCCTTGAAAAAAATGCAAAATTTGGGCATGAAAACCAAGAAGAAATAATTCAAAATTCTCTAAACAATGAAAAACATAATCAGATTGATAATAAAAAAAGTATACTTGAAACAAATTGTCAAACCAAGGCAGAAGAAAAATTTTCAAGTGAAAAATTAGCACAACTTCAAAATGAGAGAGTTTTTTCTGAAACGGAAAGAATAAGAGGTGAAATGTTTAATCCTAGGAAGCAATCGTGTCTTCCAAAAATATTAAGAGAACGAATTGAAAGATTTAAAAATAATCTTTTTATTCAAATGGCAGTTAGCGCTTATACTAAGCCTACTTCTCATGATCCAATAGCATCGATGCTTCGTTTTTTGGGACTTTCGGTTATATCTATTATTATTATATATCCTATATCATTTGCAGGAAGTTATTTGTTACAAAAATATGGTTCTGATTCAATTTCCCCAGCATTGGCCCCTGCTTTTAGTGTTGGACTTTTTGGGACTCATCTAGCCTATACGTTCGGCGCACTTTTTGAGAAATGCTAATATAAAAAAATAGTGTTTATTTTATTGGTTTTAAATGAGAAAGTAAAAAAATGATTGTTTTGACAATATTTATTACCTTGTTATTTTCTTCAGGCGCTAATTTTTGCATGGAAGGAAATAAATTAACATCTTATGAAGCTCAAATTAATAGATTACCAAGGGATTTACAAGATGAAATCATAAATTTTAATCGAAAAAATCCAAAAGAAACGCTTAAAAATATACATGAAAAAAATTATCCAACTGGTGTAGAAAAAAGTGCTGGAAATTCTTTGCATGAAAAATCAGCACAGCTTCAGAAGGAAGAGGGATTTTCTGAGAGTCAAAGAAGATTCGCTAAAACGATAAATCCTAGAAGGAAATTTCCAATTCCAAAAATATTAAAGCCAATAACTAAACCCTTTAAAAAACCGGCTAGATTTTTTGGGGAGGTTTTAAAAAGGTTATATACTAAACAACCTTATAATGATAATATTGCGAGGTGGCTTCGAAGTGGTAGCCTTTTAGTTGTATCAATTTTAATTGTACCTCTTATAGTAGTAGCGGGAGAGTATCTGATGGAAAAATACAGACCCGGATCAATTTCTCCTTGGCAAGTTACTCCTTTTGAATTTTCAAATTTTGGGTTTATAATTTATGGGTCTCATCTAGCTTATACAGTTGGAGCATTTATGGATAAATGGTAATATAAATGGTTGTTTTGACAATATTTATTACTTTGTTATTTTCTTCACATGTTAATTTGTGTATGGAAGAAATTCCTAAGGAGTTAATTCGGTCACGAGTACGGGCTAATAGTTTGCCGGATAGATTACCAAGGGAAAGCATAAATGCTAACCGAAAAAATCAAGAAAAAATTCTTGAAAATGTACATAAAACAAATAATTCAACTAATGTAAAAGAAAGAGCTGAAAATTTCTTGCATGAAAAATTAGCACAGCTTCAGAAGGAAAAGGGTTTTTCTGATAGTCAAGGAAAATTCGCTAAAAGGCTAAATCCTAGGAGGAAATTTCCAATTCCAAAAATATTAAAGCCAATAATTAAACCCTTCAGGGAACCAAGTAGATTTTTTAGGTATGTTTTTACTAGATTATATATTAAGCCACGTTATAAAACTCCAGGAACTTATATATTTCGGATGGTTGGACTTTATGTTGTATCAATTGGAATTGTACCTTTTGTAGCACTTGGAGTATACGATTGTATGAGAAAATATTCTGATTCGATTTCTCCTGATATTGCTCCTATTATTGGATTTGCTATTTTTGGATCTCATCTAGCTTATTCTTTTGGCGCTATTTTTCTTGAGAAATGGTAATATAAAATAGTGCCATTCTTATAGCTTTTTTGCTTATAAGATTTTAAACAAGAGAATATAAGCAGTGATTATTTTGACATTATCTTGGGCATGTTGCAGATAACGCATTATTTAGATTTGAAGGGTATTCGAAAAAATTTGAAAATTCTCCAAAAGAATCGTTTGCATTATGGCTTGATATTAATAAAAGATATGGTGAAACCTAGATGAAGAAGGTAATTCGATTATTTCTGCGCAGCAAATAATAGGAAATCAAGATACCAATAATATTAACAATAATAATGAGCCTATTGTTTTATTTGATTTAGATAGTGAAAAAGAATTTAGTAAGCAACAAGAAGAAATAGGCAAAAATTTGAATAAGAAAGAAAAAAAATGGTCTTAATAATATTGATTGCTTTGTTCTTTTCATCACATGTTAATTTGTGTATGGAAGGAAAGCATAAAACATTAATTCGCGCTAGTAGCTTACCAGAATTAAAAAGAAAAACTAAAATATTAGCTCGAGTTGATAGTTCACCAAATATATTACAAGGGAATTCTATAAGTTTTAAGCAAAAATTTACAAAAAGTGATTATGAAAATACTCCTGTAAGAAAAAAATTGCTTAAAATTCCTGAATTAACATCTAAAGAATTAAGAAAACGATTGAGCAAATGGTCATCAATTGTATATGAAAAAGTTTTTTCAGAAGGATTTAAAGATCAAATCCAGGATATAGGTTGGTATGCAAGTGATCATTTTGAAACTCCTTGGCATCAATTATATTTATCTTATAAGACGAGGCTTTATGCATTAATAAGTGCAATAGTTTTTTTACCATTTGCTTATTATAGAATGGGCCCTGAGTCATTTGAATTTAAAATGCATGCAGCAATAACGACTCTTGCTGCAACACATTATTTTTTATGTCGTGTTCGGAGCAATGGTAAACCATCTTTTTATACTTTGTTTTGGATGCATTATTTAGGTAGAGGCATGTAAAAAATTATTAATGCCTAGTTTTTCACAAATAAAACATTGCCCCATGTATTATGATGTAAATTTTCGATATACACTGAAAACCCTTGTTTTTCGAGCCATGTTTTGACTTGAGGATACAATGGGTTTTCTTTGTATCGTTCAGTTAATGAAACTTCTATAAGTAACGCTTTTGCTGTTTTTAATATATTGGGGGCCGCTTGTAACGCTGTTAATTCATGGCCTTGTAAATCAAGCCAAAGAAAATCGACATGATCAATATTATATTTTTGTGTCCAATCATCAAGTGTGATGGTATTAACTGTTGTAGGAATAAAAGATATATCGGGTTTTTCTTGCGCAATTTCAGCTGGTTTTAATAAAGAACTTAATGCCGTGCATTGTTCACTGCTCACAAACATTATTTCAGTGCCAGTTTTATTACTCAATGCATAATTATAACAATGAATATTTTTTCTATTTTCGGTAGCTTTTTTTAATTCTGCAAATAAATAAGGAACGGGTTCAAACGCGTGAATAGTACCGTTCGGAAAAAGTGTGCTTAATTTTAATGTATCTCGGCCTATGTGGGCGCCAGCTTCAATGATTATTGCGTCTTCAGGAAGTAATGTTTTGAGTAATTCACGTGAGAATTGTTTAGGCTTCTGCTGGTTCATTATTGTTTTCTTGTACAACTTTATAACCACATTCTTTGTTAGAACACATTAAAATTCGATTGCCTTGTTTATCCACTTTTTTGATTAAAAAGGGAAGGCCGCATGAAGGGCATTTTGTTTCTTGAATGTCACCAAATACTACAAATTTACATTTTGGATAGTTTGCGCATCCCCAAAAAATATTACCTTTCCATTGTTTTCTGACTACTTCGCCTTTATCAAGCGGGCATTTGAATTTTGCTTTTGTTTGTTGGATATATTTACATTCTGGGTAACCAGAGCAGGCAATAAATGGCCCAAATTTGCCAACCATTTTACGGAGTTTATTTTTATTACATTTTGGGCAAATTTCATCAAGCAATTCTGGTGATTCTGTTTTTACCATTTGGATGGTGCCATCTTCTAACCGTTTAAAATTGCTCGTGAATTTGCATTCTGGATAATCTAAGCAGCCTAAGAATGGGCCAGTGCGCGAAATACGAATGGCAAGCTTATTTTTTTTGCATTTCGGGCATGTGATATCAGTTGGCTCAGCATGTTTTTTGCCTTTTTCGCCTCTGAAAGCTTCAAGGTCTTGCTGAAATTCTTTATAAAATTCTTTAAGTAAAGTATCACGATCAAGTTGGCCTTGTGCAATTTTATCAAGATCTTCTTCCATGTGCGCGGTGAATTTTAAATCCATTATTTTAGGAAGATTTTCAGTTAATAGTTTTGTTACTGTCATGCCTAACTCTGTTGGCATAAATTTCTTTTTTTCAAGTGTGGTATATGCCCGTGCACGAATGGTATTTAAAATCGTGGCATAGGTACTCGGTCTGCCGATGCCCTCTTTTTCTAATGCTTTAACTAAAGATGCTTCAGTAAATCGTGCAGGTGGTTGAGTAAAATGTTGCTTTGGATCTGTTTTAATTAAATCAACCGGATCTTTTTCTTTTAAATCTTTGGGTAATTTAACCGTTTTCTCTTCTTGATCATCTTCTTCCACAGCGCTATATACTTTTAAAAAGCCATCAAAAATAAGAGTTGAACCTGTAACTTTAAATGTAAATTTATCGCCTTGAATAGTTACTTGCCGTTGTGCATATTGTGCTGGATTCATTTGGCATGCAACAAAGCGCTTCCAAATAAGTTCATATAATTTTGCAGCATCAGCAGAAATAAATTTTTTTACATATTCAGGGCTTAATTGCGTATCAATAGGACGAATTGCTTCATGGGCATCTTGCGCTTTACCTTTAGCTTTTGTGTAATTTTGTGCTTTTGAAGGTAAATATTTGCCACCAAAAGTTTTATCAATATAAGACCGCGCTTGTTTAATGGCAGTATCAGAAAGCCGTAATGAATCAGTACGCATATAGGTAATTAAAGCAACGGGTGTTTGAGGATCTTCTAATGGAATACCCTCATATAAATTTTGCGCAAGTTGCATAGTTTTTTTAACCGTAAATCCAAGTTGGTTATATGCTGCTTGTTGCAAAGTACTTGTCATAAATGGCGGTGCAGCCTTTTTTATTCGTTCTTTATCTTCAATTTTATCAATAACAAAGGATACTTTTGGCAGTTGAGAAAGAATTTCCTTTGTTTGTTTTTCATTTTTTATATCAATTTTTTTCTTATTTATTTGAGTGAGTAGGGCGGCAAACGTTGATTTGTTATGCTTAAAAGTACCTTCAATTGACCAATATTCTTTTGGTTTAAAAGCACGAATTTCTAATTCACGGTCGCAAATGAGCTTGAGAGCAACTGATTGAACACGGCCAGCTGAAAGCCCCTTGGCTATTTTTTTCCATAAAACAGGAGAGACTTCATAACCTACCCAGCGATCAAGAACACGGCGTGCTTGCTGAGCAGCTACTTTTTGCATATCAACACTTGAAGGATGCTCTAAAGCTTCAGTTATCGCTGGTTTAGTGATTTCATTAAACCAGATACGGTAAATCTGATCTTTATTTTTAAAAACTTTTTCAATTTCTTGGCCAATATGCCAAGCAATAATTTCTCCTTCTCTATCAGGATCGGGAGCAAGGTATACTAAATCAGCTTTTTGTGCTTCTTTACAGATATCAGCAATAATTTTATCTTTGTTTTCAAGCACGGTATATTCAATATCAATGCCATCATTGACGGTAACGCCAATCTTTTTAGGAGGAAGATCCTTAATATGTCCTACTGTGGACATTATCTTGAAATCCTTCCCTAAAAATTTAGAGATGGTTTTGATTTTTGCCGGTGATTCTACAATTAATAGCTTTTTCATGGCTTTTTTGCTGATTTTAACCTTTATTATTTAAATTATAGCTGAATAAACTTCTCTGGCTATATTAGCGCACTCAATAATTATAGTAAAATAAAAATTTACAAAAAGTCAAACTTGGTGCAAAATTCATTTTAGAATATTTTGTTGAGGCATCTTCTTGATGATTTTCTACTTATAAAGGAAAAGCTTGCCGACTGTCAAGCAAGAAGGTAATATGAGCCAAGAGATAAAGAAAGGATCCATATGAGTTTTCAAGGACTATTTTCTTGGTTTGGTACCGTTGGTCAACAGTGGGCAAGTTCTTTATTAATATTTAGCCCAGAAAAAGGAAAGCAGTTTGTTTTGGCGAGCCTAAATGCTTTTGTAAAAGCTGCTAAAAATTTTTTTAAAAAATTTGGGTGGGTGCTCCTTATTGTTCCTTTTGTTTGGATGACCCAAGCTGTTTTTGGAGAATATGCGGACTTTTTTTTATCACCATATTTTATTGGTGCTATCGATTATATTCTTGTTTGTTTTGTATTTCTTGTAGTACGGCCTTCATTATCGTTGAAGAATTGTAAATACTTTTCCCGTTATATTTCGAGCTTTTTTATGCTATTACTTATACTTTTTAGCATTGCTATTGTTCAATGGTTTACAACCGTAATTTTATACATGATTTTTCAATCGAAGTTTGTTGTTCTTTTAATAGAACGCTTTTTGTTTTTATTTGAAGATATTAGTTTATTTGTTTTTTTACCATCGCCACTTTTTTTATATATTGGTTTTTTTTATTTTGATTCAGCAGGTGGTTTGGTTGGTGCGTTAAACGCTATTATTCGTGGAGTTAGGATGGCATTTTATACGTACCCACTTTCATTAATTTTAATGTTTTTTTTCATATTGATTGGTTTTTTAGTTGCTTATCCATTATTTATTTTATTTTCATATCTATCTATACCATTCGGATTACAATACCTTATTAATAAAGTGTTATTTTTTGTTTATTATATATTAGTTGCATCATGTTTTAGCATTATTTACACCAAAAAAGCACATGAAGATTACGATCTTTTTGTGAGGATTAAATAAATAAGATTAAATCTGGGAATTATTGATGAATAAGGTATGGCTCTTTTTTCGTTCACTTGTAGGGTATATGATTGTTGGTATTGTATTTTTGATTTGTTCAATCCCTTGCTTTATTATTGCTTGTTTGCCAGCAAAATGGCGTTATGATAATAAAGTATATTATTGGTTTTTAAATATTTTTTATAAAGGAATTGTTTGGGCAACTTTTTTGCCAATTACTATTGAGGGCAAAGAAAATATACCAGATAAAGCGGCAATTATTGTTGCGAATCATCAATCATCATTAGATATCCCATTACTTGGTTCTTTAGTAAATTCATATCCACATATCTGGTTATTTTTAGCTCGTTTTGCAAAAATCCCTTTTTTTGGTTTTATCGTGCGCAGAATGAATGTAGTGGTTGATCATAGTGGGCTACGAAGATTGATAAGTTCATTAGATACTGCATTTAAAATTATACAAAAACATAAAAGTCATGTGATGATTTTTCCTGAGGGAGGAAGATATATTGACAATAAAATCCATAAATTTTTGCATGGATTTGCAATACTTGCCAAAAAAACTGGACGACCGGTTGTGCCAGTGTTTATGTTTGGTGTAAACAAAGTATATCCACCGGGATCTTTTTTTGTAAGACCGCATCCTATTCATATTATTGTGGGCCGTTCATTTACATTTGAACCAGATGAACAAGAAGATGATTTTGTGGAACGCGTGTATAATTGGTTTAAGCAAAGAGAACAAGGGCTCAAGTGAATTCTTTTTTTTGGTTTAAACATCCTTGGATAGCCATAGGTGGTATTTTTTTCGTTATTTTTTTAGCATTAATTCGTTGGTTTTGGTATAAACCAATAATGCTTTCTTATTCACTAACTTCTGCATTAAAAAAGACCGAACAAAAAACAAGTATTATTTTCAAAGTAGTTCCTTTTTTATTACGTGCTGCTTTATTGTACTCTTTAGTGCTTTTTTTAGCGCGACCACAATTAGTTAATGTGAAGTCAAAAGTACAGACTGAGGGTATTGATATCATGATGGTGCTTGATGCATCAGGTAGTATGCAATGCTTTGATGATGTGCGTGATAGACGAAGCCGTTTTGAGGTAGCAAAAAAAGAAGCCATAAGTTTTATTGAGCAAAGAGAAAATGATCAAATTGGGCTTGTAATTTTTGGCAAAGATGCGATTTCTCGGTGTCCACTTACATTAGATAAACATATTTTGACAGAAATTATTGATAAATTAGAGTTAGGAATGATTGATCCTGATGGCACCGTTTTGAGTATCGCCATATGTATGGCAGCAAAACGGCTTAAAAATGCAAAAGCAAAAAGCAAAGTTATGATTGTGCTTACTGATGGTGAGCCAACACTTGGGCTTGATTTGCAACCGCAGTTAGCGATTAACTTGGTAAAAAAACTTGGTATAAAAGTATATACTATCGGTATTGGCAATGAACAGGGTGGATTCTGGCACGATCCTTTATTTGGAATAAGGCCAATGGGCTTTCGCTTAAATACTGCTTTATTGCAAGAAATTGCCGGTAATACTGGTGGGCAATTTTATTTAGCTGAAAAGCCGGAAGATATGAAGCGTATTTATAATACCATTAATCAGTTAGAAAAAACTGAATATGAAGCACCTATTTTTACGCAGTATACTGATTTAGTATTACCATTTGCGCTGATGGCATTAGGAATTTTTTTAATTGAATTATTGGTAACATCTTTTGTGTGGTTTAGTATATGACAAGTGAATTTTTTGGAATAACATGGCAAGCGGTGCAATATTTAAAATGGATTTTTTTATTAATACCATTTGTAGTACTTATTTTCTGGCAATATCATAATCGTTCTCAAATTATATCTAAGCTTATTGGTAATCAGCATACATTATTGCTTAATTATTCGAAAACAAAGCAAATTATTAAAATGTTTTTATTGATTCTGGGCGTGGTATTTATTTTTTTAGCGCTTTTACAGCCGGCATGGGGTAAAAAAGAACAATTAATTGAACAAGAGGGCAGAGATTTACTAATTGCGCTTGATGTATCGCGCAGTATGTTAGCAGAAGATCGTTTGCCTAATCGGCTTTCGTTTGCTAAAGAAAAAATTAAACAATTAGTTAATCAATTAAATGCAGAACGCATAGGGCTTATTTTATTTTCAGGTTCTACTATTGTGCAATGTCCATTAACAACTGATTATGGGGCTTTTTTTCTTTTTTTAGATCAACTTGATGCACAGACCATTTCTTCAGGGACCACTTCTTTAGATCAAGCAATTAAGCAAGCATTAACTATTTTTGAAGGGATGCCAACTAAAAAACATAAGTTAGTGGTAGTACTTACTGATGGTGAAGACTTTTCAAGCAATTTAGCTGATATTAGATCTCGTGCATTGCAAGAAGGATTAACTATCTTTACTATAGGCCTTGGCACATTAGAAGGCGCTCCTATACCAGTATTAAACGAACAGGGTGAACAAATAGGTCATCAAAAAGATGAAAAAGGAAATATAGTTATTTCACGCCTTAATGAAGGTATTTTAAGATCATTGGCTCACGAATCTGGTGGCATTTATTTGCGCGCTACTGATACCGGAAATGATATAAAAACTTTATTAGAACGTGTGCGAGAATTTGAAAAAGAAAAATTTGAGGAAAAACACGTAAATAACTTAATTGAACGGTATCCCTATTTTGTTGTTTTAGCGTTTCTGTGTTTTGCATTAGAATGGTTATTATGAAGAAATTATATAGTACTATCTTTATTTTTTTATTATCGAGTAATACATTTTTTGCGGTGCAGTTTTTAAAAGAATATCAAGCCACTAAAGCATACGAACAAAATGATTTTCAAAAAGCAAAACAGGTGTTGGAAGAATTAGTTTTGAGAGATCATACCAATTACAAAGCATTATATAATTTAGCAAAAGTGGCGTATGCACAAAAAGATTTTGAAAATGCAGAAGGTTATTTTTCTCAAGTACTGGAAAAAGAATCATTATCCAAGCAAGAAAACATCCAAGCTTCATTTGATTTAGGTAATACGCAAGTACAATTAAAGAAATTTCAGGAAGCCTTGCAAAGCTACGAGCAAGTATTAAAAATAGATAAAGATCATGAATACGCAAAAAAAATGATTGATAATATCAAAAAGATTTTAGAACAACAGCAACAACAAGAAGAAAATCAGCAAAACCAAAATAAGCAGCCTCAACAAAAGAAACAAAAAGACGAGCAGCAAGAAAAACAATCTGATCAAGATAATCAGCCACAGGGAAATAAAGAAGAACAACAATCACAAGATCAACAATCTGAACAAGATAAGCAGCAATCATCGCAACAGCAAAAATCTAAAGATGATGGTGATGATCAAGAAAATAACGGTAAAGGAAAGCAAGATAATCCAGACGCCGAAAATCAAGAACAAAATAATGGTGAAACGTCATCTGAGGAAAAACAATCTTCAGAAAGTCCATCGCAAAAAGAAGATGATCAAGAACAGCAATCCCAACCCCAAGAAGATGAAAATAACCCTGAAGATGGAGATGGCGCATCTAAAGGTGAAAATCAGGGGGGAGATAAAAAAAATGAGCAAAGAAAAAAAGGGTCTAATAATAGAGGTGCGCAGCAATCTGAAAAAAAACAAGATACCGAAAACGGTAATAATGATAAATCTGATCATGATGAAAATTCCTCATCGCCAGAATCTACTCCTACTCCATCTGAAGATAAAGAAGATGAACAAAAAGAACAAGATATTGAAGGCTTAGCTGATAAAGAAGCACTTGATAAAACAGATGAAATTTTAGATGATAATGAAAAAATGTTATTAAAAGTTTTAGAAGAACATGATGCGCAAGCAATTAAAGAATTGCTCAAAGGAACAATGAAACAAGAAATGCGGGAGCGTCATGGCCAAAAAAATTGGTAGCCTCTTTTTAATATTATTTTATATACCTCTCTGTTTTGCTGCACATATTACTATGCAATTAATGGATAGTGCAGGAGATACGGTTCAGCAGGTTGCCGTTAATGTGCCTTTTTTTATAGAAGTTGCCGTAACGAGTGAAGATAGTCTTAATAGCACAATTTCAGTTCCTTCTATTGAAGGATTAAAACCTTTTATCATTGAAGAAAAAACACATGTTAGTACGATTAATAGTATAATTAATGGGAAACGTTCAATAAAAAAAATATTTAGATTTATTTTACGTGCAGAAAAACAAGGAGCATATCTGATTGGTCCTGCGCATACCACTATTAATAATCGACGAGTTTCATCTAATACGTTAGTAATCAGGGTTGGTGCCCAACAAATAATCAATGCAACGGAACCTTTTTTGCGTTTACTCATTGATAAAGCCCAAGTATTTGTGGGAGAATCTATTCAATGTACATTACGTTTTTATCCCGGCAAATCAACAAGTTTAGATGGCATTTCACAACCAGAATTTCCTGATTTTGATACACGTCCGTTGGAAGGGCCATTTTCTGGTGAAGAAGTAATCGATACTAATCCAACAAAATATATTGAATGGCGTACCACATTATTTCCCCAAAAAACAGGAACTTTAACTATTCCTTCAATAGCTGCTATTTATAAAATACCCCGAAAAAAAAGACCGATGGCGTTTGAAATGTTTGATCGCTTTTTCGATAGAGGCTTAGAACAAAAGCAAGCTTTTTCAAATGTAATCAAAATAAAAGTAGATCCATTGCCGGAGCATACAAAGCCGGTGCATGGCATTGGCGATTTTAATGCGCTTAAAGCTGAAGTAGATCATCAAGTTGCACAAGAAGGCGAAGCGATTGTGTATCGATTAATTTTAGAAGGAAATGGCAACTTTGAAACGATAAATTCTATAGATTTAGTTATGCCGGATGGATTAAAATATTATGAATCAAAAAGCTATATGGACGAATCAAAAACAAAAGGAGATCAGCGAAAGTTTTTTGAATATATTATTCAAGGAATTAAACCAGGTGAATGGAAGATACCTGCACAATTATTTACTTTTTTTAATTTAAAAACGGGGACACATCAAGATTTATTGAGCAATGAAGTAGAAACGATGATCAAAGAATCAACATCATTGCCAAAACAATCTGTAGATAATACACGTAATAGTAATAGTAATGCAAACAATTTTATATTGCCTATTGTTGAAGATGGTTTATGGCATGCACAGCGAGAACGTAAAATGCCATGGCATATATTTTTTTTATTATGTAGTTTGCCATTATCATTATCAATGGGTTACTTTTTATATCGTGTTCGATTAAACCGTATGCAAGAACGTGTTAAATTAATGCGACAAAAAAATGCTTTTAAAATTGCGTATGCTACGCTAAAAAAAATTACCATAACACAAGATCTTTCGCAGCTATCTTTATTAATACATCAATTATTTGCTGATTATTGGATGATTCCCATGCAAGAACTTTCAGACGAATTTATTCTTAATAAATTAAAAAAGACTGATTGCCCACAAGATGTAATTGAAAATTGGCATACTTTTTATGAAGAATTACTAAGCTATACATTTGGTATAATGCAAAATAAGCAAGATGAAACTTTTGATCGTGTAAAAAAATGGTTAGATTATTTAAAAACGATATTATGAAAATAAAATACTTTTTACTCAGTATTACGGTTCTTTTTTTGATGCAAGTACAAGCAAATGATCAAGAAATTTTTTTACAAGCAAATCATATTTATCATGAAAATAATTTTGAAGAGGCTCTTAAGCAATATCAGGCGATAGAGCAAAAAGGCCCGAGTGTTTGGTATAACATGGGTAATTGTAATTATTATTTAAAAAACGTTGCTGATTCATTGATTTGTTGGCGAAGATCCCAATTAACCGGTAATTCTACTATTCATAGACTTGCGCAACAGAATATTGATGATTTACACAAAGAACTGAAACATACCATGCCAAGTTCCTATAATTTTTTTGATATGCTCCAAGCGTGGAGTATGTCATTCCCATTATTTTTATGGCAATGTATGTTTTTGCTTGCATGGGTTTTTCTCTTTTTAATGGGTAGTGCTTACCCACGAAAAGGCTCTCGTTTATTAACATTTATATTTGGTATCAGTGCCCTAGCACTTGCCGTTATGTTAATTGTTAAATATACTGCTACAACTAAAGATATTGGCATTATAATAAAGGAAACTCCATTGTATATAAGCCCAAGTAATCGTGTTAATGTGCAAGCAACTATGTATGAAGGGCAAGAAGTTGTAATAACACAAAAACATAATGCTTGGTATAAAATAAACCATGATATACATATTGGCTGGATTCCTGATGATGCCGTTGTGCGATTAAAAGAAACATAAAAAAATCGAGCATGAAGGCCTATAATCATTAAGCATAAACATATACACAAATTACATATTTATATTTACATAAGCCTAGGTATTTTATGTGGCCTAGTTTTTTTTATTTGTTTGGAATATCTTTCGATGGATAGGCAGTATCGCTTTTTACTGCAACAAAAAAAATTATATGAATATTATACTCGATCATACCAAACATTTTTAGTACATGCGCAAGAATGTAATTCTCAAATGAGGCAAGTAGAACAAGAACTTCAGCCCGCTGTTATTCCTATTGAGCAGCACATAATTAGTAAAAATGAAAAGCCATCGACTGTTCATCGCAATAGGTTTTTAAGGCAATCAAGGCATATAAAAAATCAAAAAATGTACTGGCCGCTTGAACGTTCAAGTTTTTGGTTAAGTTCTAAATTTGGCCCAAGAAAAAAAGAAAATGGTATTTTAGGATACCATTATGGGATTGATATGGCAGCAGCTAAAGGGACCCCCGTTATGGCAGCTTCAGCTGGTATTGTCATAGAGGCAAGTTATTCTAATAAGGGATACGGTAAAACTATCCTTATTGCTCATGATGATGGTATTTTTCATACTCGTTATGCCCATTTGGATGAGATTTTAGTTAAAGTAGGTCAAAAAGTTAAACCTGGCTTACGAATTGGATCAGTGGGCAATACAGGAGCTGTTCGCGGTGAAAATGGTGGTAGAAATGCGTATCATTTGCATTTTGAAGTAAAGAAAAGAGGCTCGCATATTGACCCTTTGTCAATTTTAACCTAATCTATAAGAGATCAAAAAGATCAAAAAAGTTACCGAGAGGATTTATCGTGAGTATGATACAAAAAACATGGAAATGGTTTAGACGACCCAATAAATCAACTTTTGCTCAATATGTTGAAACATTTTTAATAATTTTACCTTTAGCATTTGTTATCCGCACCTATTTTTATGGGCTTTATCAAGTGCCAACTGGCTCAATGGAAACAACAATGTTAGTAGGCGAGCGGTTTTTTGCCGATAAGTTTACGGTATTATTCTGGCCACCAAAAAGAGGTGATATTATATCTTTTAATGACCCTGTTTTTGAATATTCAGATAATAAATATAAGCGATTATTTGAGCAATATGTCTGGGGGCCAAGCAATTGGACTAAGCGAGTAATTGGAATACCAGGAGATCATATAAAAGGTATCATTGAAGATGGCAAGCCGGTTATTTATTTGAATGATGAAAAATTAGATGAACCATATGTAAATAAACATCCGCTAATTGCTGTTTATAAAGAAGGAAAAATGCCGCCGTTTGAATTTAGATCTTGGGATAAATTGGTTGACTTTGAAGATCAACCTTTTTATAAAATGGATTCTATTAATGTAAAAAAAGCGGCTCGTTTATTAAATCAGTTTGGGCAAGAAGCAATTCGTTATCCCGGGGTACCCGAAGTTAACGGCTATGGGCGAAATGTTGATGAATACGACGTGTATTTAGGGCCTACGCAGTATTGGGTAATGGGAGATAATAGACGAGCAAGTAACGATTCTCGTTTTTGGGGACCCCTTGATTCTGAACATATTCATGGTAAGATCGTTTGGCGTATAATTTCAGTTGATAGTAGCGATCCATGGCTTGTTTTTGATATTTTGCAGCATCCAATAGAGTTTTGGTCACGCGTGCGTTGGAATCGATTCTTTCAACGAATGCAATAAAAAAGTTGCATGCTTAAGATTTTTTGCTACATTGAATGTATATAAAAAAATCTAATATAAAAAAAGGATTTTAATGAGGCATGAAATACGAAATAGCATTTTTGTAATGTTCGGACTTTCTACTTTGACATTATTAAGTTCCTGCACTTGGTGGGAAGAAAAAAAAGATGAAAAAGCAGCATCGCTTATTGTGGTTAATGTTTTAAGTAAAAAATACTTTGATGATTGCCATATTAAGGGATCGGTTAATATTGAAATGGATGCGCTTAAGGATCATGCAGAGAAAAACTGGAATAAAGCAAAAGATCAAATAGTGCTTTATTGTGGAAATTATATGTGTACTGCAAGTGGTGAATCTGCACGAATGCTCAAGCAAATGGGCTTTCAGCATGTATGGGCATATGAAGGAGGAACTGCTGAGTGGAAGCAATTGGATTATCCAGTTGAAGGTGTTTGCACGGCAGGTTATTTAACAAGTTTTAAAAAACCTGAAGGATATGAAGCTGAAGCAAATACACCAGTAATAACCTCTCAAGAGCTCAAAAGCAAAATGGAAGAATTCGACTTGCTTTAGGCAGTTGAAATTCCTGCCGACCTTTTGGCGGCATAGCCAAGTGGTAAGGCAAGGGTCTGCAAAACCCTGATTCCCCGGTTCGAATCCGGGTGCCGCCTCCAAAAAGTCTTTTCATGCCGGGATGGCGGAATAGGTAGACGCAAAGGACTTAAAATCCTTCGGGAGTTTTCCCGTGCCGGTTCGAGTCCGGCTCTCGGCACCAAAAATAAAATATGGCTGATTGTTATGCGATTTTTTTGAATAACAGAGGCCATTATTTTTTTGTTCGAAGTTTTATTAAAAAAAGTGGTAGGTTATCCATAAAAAAATGCATAAATAGTCTATAAAAATTACTTGACAAAACCTGTATGCATTATAAAGTACGATTTAGAACTTGTTTTGTTTGCTAATAGAATGCAAACGTAAGAAAGATAGCATATAACCAAAGAAGGAATTTTATGAACAAAGCGATGCTCGTCGAAGAGATGGCGAAACGAACCAAAGAATCAAAAGCAACTTGCAAGCGTTGCCTTGAATCATTCATGGATATTGTAAGCGATGCGTTAAAAAAAAGTAAACAAGTAGTTCTGACTGACTTTGGTACTTTTTCAGTTTTAAAAAGAAAAGCTCGTACTGGTGTAAACCCAGCGACTGGTAAAAAAATGCAAATCCCTGCTAAAAAAGTTCCTAAGTTTAAGCCAGGAAAAGCATTGAAAGAACTTGTTAGATAAATTAAAAATTACGCATATTTGTGGGAGACCTAAATATTGGTCTCCCTTTTTTATTATATATTCTTGCGTACATTTTTATGTGTTTATTATACTTAAATTGATTTAGGGGAGTTTAGGGAAAGGAAAATCATGGAATTAGAAACAAAAAAGGCAACACAAACAGCACAGGGATGGTTTGAGGTTATTAAAGTAAAATTTAATGAATTTGCAAATCAATTTGATTTAACATGGGCCAAATTGACTGAATTTGGAGTAGCATTTGGATTAGGAGTTCTTTTTGGATTTCTTTTCAAACGCTTTGGCAGGCAAGTAATATTATTATTTATTATTGCAGCAGTAATATTGATCGGTCTTGATTATTTCAATGTTATAACGATCGAATGGCAATCCTTGAGAAATATATTTGGTACCGCGCCTACTACTAATTTAGAAAATATTATTCAGGATTATGTAAATTGGGCTAAAAAACATATAGTTGGCGTGATTATTGGTTTAATTGGGTTTATTATTGGTTACAAAATCGGTTAATCAGAGGTTGTTATGACGAAGCTTAAAACATTTGTCGAAGGATTTTCCGATATTTTAGTTAAGAATAACGTTATCGAAACTGATAGAGCGAAAGCAATAAAAAAACTATTTTATGACAGCGCAAAGCCTTCATTTGTTTACTTTTTACTCGAAGAAGGCCTTATTGACCGAGAAGACATTCTGAATGCTTTGAGTGAATATTATCGAGTTCCCGCTTTTGATGTGGTAGGACATTTCTTTGATCATCACTTAGTACGTAAATTTCCAAAAGACCTATTATTACGCAATGCTATGATTCCATTAGAGGTTGATGAAAACATGTTGATTGTAATAGCAAGTGAACCAGATAACCCAGATTTATTAAGTATTATAGGTGACAATGTGTCATACGATGTGCGGTTTATGGTTGGTATTGAACCGGATATCACTGATGCGGTTAAAGAGTTTTATGAGCTTGCAGTTACTCAAGTTCCTGAAGATGTTGATATAAAAGAGGAATATCGTGATCAAGATGAAGCGGAAGATATTTGGTTAGAGGAATTAGAAGAGGATTAAATGGCAATAGAATCGTCAGTCATACAATTGGTTGATGATATTATTCAAAGTGCCGTTGCATATTCGGCTTCAGATATTCACTTTGAATCTACGGCTCAAGATTTACGTGTTAGATATCGTATCGATGGATTATTGTATGATCAACAAGCTATAGCGCAATCCAGGGCGTTGCAGATTCTTTCCCGTATTAAAATTATGAGTCATCTTGATATTGCTGAAAAACGTATTCCTCAAGATGGCAAATTTCGTATTAAATATAACAATCAAGAAATTGATTTGCGCGTATCTAGTTTTCCTTCTGTATATGGCGAAAAAATTGTAATTCGTATTTTAGACCGTTCACATACAATGATTGTACTAGATAATTTAGGTATGTCTTGCACAATATATAAGGGATTAAAAGATCTTATTGAAAAGCAACATGGTTTTTTCTTGGTTACGGGGCCAACTGGCTCAGGAAAAACGACAACATTATATGGTGCACTTGCATGGTTAAATACTGCTGAAAAAAATATTATTACACTTGAAGATCCAGTAGAATATAATATTTCAGGTATCACGCAAGGGCAAATTCATCCGCAAGCAGGTTTTACTTTTGCACGTGGTATAAGATCTATGTTGCGGCAAGATCCGGATGTAGTTATGATCGGTGAAATACGAGATAAAGAAACGGCACGCATTGCAATTGAAGCAGCGCTTACCGGCCATATGGTATTAAGTACCGTCCATACTAATAATGCGCCAAGCGTGATTATGCGGCTTATGGATATGGGTATCGAACCATTTTTAATTAATGCTGCATTAACGGGTGTTTTAGCACAACGATTAGTACGAATCTTGTGTTCAGCTTGTAAATATTTACGAAGTCCTAATGAGCAAGAAAAAAGCGTTATGCATAATATTGGTCTTTCATTAGATATGCTCTATGATGCCAAAGGTTGCACACATTGCCTTAGCCTAGGGTATAAAGGCCGTACTGGTATTTTTGAACTTTTGATAATGACTGATGCTTTGCGAGAATTAATTGTTCAACATCCATCATTTAATGGTATTCATGATCAAGTACTCAAAGATGGTATGCAGACATTACTTAATGATGCAAAAGATAAAGTTAAGCATGGTATAATTTCATTAAAAGAATTGCTCCGCGTACTTTTATAAAATTATTTAGAATTTAGAAAGCCTTGAATTATTTTACCCAAAGCAGGCGTTGCAAAATATAATAAGCCAAAACCTAGACAAGTACTGATACTAAAATAGGTTTTATGCAAGCGAGCTATTTTGTTTTCATATTCTTTTTTAAGGTGATTTTCTAAATTTTGCATATTTTCTGCTTTATTTGAAAAGGATTGAGATTTTTGCTGTTGAGCGATGTCTAATTGATTTTTATATTTTTCGCATTGTGTACAAATAGTTTGGATTGGATTTTCTTGGTTTAATGAATTTTTAGATAATGATTTCATAAGATCATCAACGTCACATTCGTGAGTATATTCTTCATCTTGTTTTTTTAAAATTTTTAAATTTTGAAATGCCGTATTAAGTTCTTTTTGTTCCCCGTCAGAGAACATATTATTAGATGAAGTGAATTTGATATAGGTAGAAGGAGTTTTTTCTAGGTCATCTGTAGACGCAGATTTATCAGGATTTTGTGGAGTTATTTGTGAAGTTAAAGGAGGAACGATAGTTGAAGATTTGGATGGATTAGAAATTTTTTGCAAAGCTAAGCAATATTGTTCGAAAGAAGTAGCTCTGTCTAGTTGACGTCTATCTTCCATGCCCTTCATTGCCCATGTTATTAATGAACTACTCAAAACTACGAATATAACACTCCAGGTAAACTTCATGATTTCCTCTTTGATTAATTTCTGCCAAAATATTAAAAAATTTTTATTACTTTTTTATGCAATGAAATACAAAAAACGCTACTTAATAAGGAATTAACGCTTTAAAATCTATTAGCTAATTTTTGCTTGCCGATTTTTGCCTGTAAAGGGTTAACTAATGCGGCAAATAAGAATGCAAATGAGTAGGCTTTTAAATTCATTGAACTTCCTATCAAATTCATAATTGTATTTCGTTGTTGATTTAGTGCTTAGTGTAGCCCGGTTTTCTTGATTGTCAATTGTTTCAAGCTAAAAATAAAATGTTATTTTTTCAACCAGTACGCATGAATGGGGTGCAAAAGATTTAACTGCAAATAATCAAGAAGAAATGTGGATATATTCATAAGCGATTTTTTTATAAATGGTTGGAAATAAATGCATAAAATTGCGGTAATAAACAAGGTTTTTTTAAAATGGCGTTTAAAAAATGGCTCCTTATTTTTAATGCGCTGAGTAAATTCATTATGATATTCAGAAAAAACAGTTTCTTTCAGTTCTTTGGTTAATTCTTTTTGGTTTAAAAGCTGTTCTTTAAATGTTAATGTTAATTGCGGAAACTGATCGGGGTTATCCTGAACTTTTTTTAGGACTTTTTCTTCAATTTTATTATAAGTTCTTTCATTTATAAAATTTGCGATAGAAGAAAAATCTAGCATGTTTGTTTCCATTTGCTCTTTTTTGGCATGTTCTTCAGTAAATTGAATATTATGATCACAAGTAAGCTTTAGCAATAATGATCTAAATTCATTCGATTGTTCTGCGTTGAGCTTGTGTTCATTAATTTTTACAATAAATTGCTCAGGTAAAGCCTGTATTATTTTAATTTTTATTTGTGCTGTTTGCCCACTTATAAGAAAATTATTAAATTTCTGTAAATTTACAAATGATTGATTAGGTGTCTGCTGATAAGGAGTTAATTGATTTTCTTCATCCATAGCTGATAATGAAAAATTAAAAAGTAAGAAAGATAGCAAAATACTTTTTTTCATATCTACTCCTATTTATTTTTATTTTCTGTAAGTAGTTTAAAATATCGTTAAATACAGTTAAAGTATTTGTATAGAAAGCAACATTTTTTGTTTTTAACTAACCTTATTTTGGAATTTTTATGCAATTAATTTTAGAAATCAAAAATCTTCAAGTAGCAGTTGAAGATACAATAATAATAAATGACTTTAACCTTGAGATCAGTGCAGGTGAATTACATGTTCTTATGGGGCCAAATGGCTCCGGTAAAAGCACATTGGCACTTACATTAATGGGGCATCCTCGCTATCAAGTAAAAAAAGGATTAATTGCTTTAAATAGTCAAGAAATCACGCATATCTCTCCTGATAAGCGAGCAAAAGCGGGATTATTTTTATCATTCCAACAGCCGCAAGAGATTCCAGGTGTACAAGTGTTTAATTTTTTAAAAGAAGCGCGGCGTGCAATTACAGGAAATAATGAAGGTGTAGATGAAATCTATGATGAATTGTGTGATTATATGGATTTGCTTGGTATTGATCAACGATTTGCTTATCGCAACTTGAATGATGGGTTTTCTGGGGGTGAAAAAAAACGTTTTGAGTTGTTACAGTTATTAATGTTAAAACCTAAATTAGTGATTCTTGATGAAATTGATTCAGGCTTGGATATTGATGCATTAAAATCGGTTGCTGAAGGTATTCAATTAGCTCAAGAACAAAACCCTGATTTAAGCATTTTATTAATTACCCATTATCAACGAATTTTAAAGCATATAAAAACTCCCGACTATGTACATATTTTACAAAAAGGTACTTTGCAGCAATCCGGAAATTACCAATTAATTGAAGCAATCGAACAAGGCGGCTATGAAATATTCAATTAGTTTATCGCACTGATTTAATACTTTAAAAATGAACTAAGTGATGGTTTCAATACATTCTTAAAAAAACCATATAGCATAAAAGGGATCATTGGTAGTACGATTATAGCCCATATTCTTGAAATGATTTGAGTTTTTTTCTTTTCTTGCGCAATCCGTTTTTTACTAAGTTCATCTTGATCTTTTAACAAAGATTTATATCCTTTGTGCAATTTTTGAAAATCTTCTAATCTGGTGGTATTTTTTTTTTGAGTATTTAGTGCTTCAAAAGATTGATTAAGTTCTTGTAAATTAGAAGTGGATTTTTTTGAAAGATTTGGGAAAAAATTGTTTACCATATGATTTGCTGATGTTAGCCAGTTATTAAAATATCCTTGTTGATTAGGGTTAGATTTTGCTTGAGTGGACATAACTCCACCTGCAGAATTGTTTAAAGGAGTAACGAAAACAAATAATACTGATAATTTAAATAAATTTTTCATAGAATTCTTTCTAAAATAATGATTAAAATATTTAGTTCTATAATTTTTATATTCTCTGACGTAACCAACGGAATGTGCCAATGCAACATCCTAAAGAGAGTAAAACCGCTTTTTCAGATAAGAATGAAGCCGCTTTTCCAATTATATTTGCACGCCAGGTCGCAAGAGAGCTCTTAATACCAATACTAAAAAGTTCTGAAATTGGTAACAACGATCCTTTATTACAACAAGCTAAAACTATTGAACCTACTGCAATATGCCAAAGACTAATTCCTGATTTTTGATTAGGCGTTCGATTTGCTGCTATTAAGTTCTGATTTCTTTGGAATAATTGAGCATAACTTTGCTGCAAATTTTCATTCATTTGGTTCAAAATATGAATAGTCTCTATATTTTCTTGAGCCTCTTCTTTAATTATTGTTAATTCATGGACTAATATTTCTTTGTCTTTTTCTAATTTTTTTTCATGATTTGTTATATTAGGAGAAATTTCAATTTCTTTGTTAAGATTTATTAAATCTAACCTAAGCTGATTTATTTTTTCTTTTTCTCTGTTAAGAGCTTGGAGTTCTTTTTTAATTTTTTCTTCTTTAAGGGCTTTTTTGTTTTTTTTCAAGGGTAAACCAAATTTTTGTTGTTTCTTTGGTGTTTGATTTGTTACTTCCATTCCATAGATTGAATTAATGTTTACTATAAAAAATAATAAAATTTTAAATATTTTTATTTTCATTAATTTTTCTTATTATTAAAGAGTTTTTTTAATTGTTAATGAATTGCTCGATGCCATAAATTGCGGCATACATGCGTGAAACCAAAAAAAGCTTTTTCTATTAAAGGCCGTGCAAGAATGCCAGTAGCTACCGCACTCATTGTACAGTATATGAGATGTTTTCTCCACCAAGAATTGTTTTCGAGTTCAAGAGTTTGTGCATTATTTAATTTTTTTTCTAAGATACTATTTTTTTTAGTTAATTGTTCTTCGTTCTTTTTCAATTTATCAAAATTAGATTGCGAAGGGATTATTTCGCGTAAATTTCTTAAAAAATCAGAAGCATTATCATCAAATCTTGTTTGTGAAAGTCTGTTTATTTTTTTTTCCAATGCACTTATTAAGTCAGTTAACTGATTTATATTATTTTTTAAAATAGTTCGATCATTTGTTTTTAAAGTTATTTTACCGTTTACTGAAACGAAAGTAATTTGCTTTAATTGTTCCAATATATTTTGGAATGCTACTCGCGAAACGGTAGGATTATTTTCAGTAATATTTGGTTTTTTAACGTAAACTGCATAATTTGAATCTGAATTATTTTCTTGGGAGCATTTTTTAAGAATTGCATCCTTAATTACTTTTGTTTTGCAGATTAATGGAATAAATGTATTTTGAAAATTATTCTGATTTTCAGTCCATAGCGTTTCGAGTAATTTCCCATCATTAGCCATAAGTGATATGCCGGTAAGTAATTTTGCGAGCGGGGTGAGATCGATAAATATTTCTTGTTTTCTTTCTCCAATATCTGTTGTTTGTTTCGGAGTTATTGATAAGTCATTTAAAGTTTGAGATATTTTTTGCGCTTCATTTGGAGATATTTTTTCACCATTTAATTTAAATGGTACTGTTTTCCATGAGTGATTTAAGTTTATACCGTTAACATTAAAAGTTTGCCATAATGATTTAGAATTTTCATGAACAACTAAGGCGTTTTTTTCTGTTTCCATTCCTAATAATGGAGGAGTAGAGATTGCACACATCGGCAATAAAATAATTTTAAATAATTTCATGATTTTCCTCCATTGAAAATAAATCGTCATGGTGTTTATTTTTATTGATCTTGTCTTTTTTTAAATATAACACAAATTGTCAATTTCTCAACTGCATCATACAAATTAGGTTATTTTTCTTTCAATTTTGCTTGATAGATGATAATATGCAAAAAAACTTTTATTAAAATTATCAAATTGAAACGAAATTATGTATAAAAGTCCTAAGGGTTTAAGCCGAGAACGAGTTGCTGAAATTTCAGAACGAAAGAAAGAGCCGAGCTGGATGCTTGAATTTCGATTAAAAGCTCTTGAAATTTTTGAACAAAAGCCAATGCCTACTTGGGGAGCCGATCTTTCAAAGCTCAATGCAGATGATATTTGTTATTATCTGAATCCAATTGACAAACAAAAAAGTTCATGGGATGAAGTACCAGAAAATATAAAACAGACATTTGAACGATTAGGTATTCCAGAAGCCGAACGAGAAATGCTTGCCGGCGTTGGGGCGCAGTTTGAATCAGAATTAGTATATAAAAAATTAAAAGAAAAATGGGCAGAGCAAGGCGTAATTTTTTCTGATATTTCTGAAGCTTTAACGACGCATAGCGAAATTATAAAAGAATATTTTGCAAGTGTGGTGCCGCCACATGATAATAAATTTGCGGCGCTTAATTCTGCGGTTTGGTCTGGTGGTAGTTTTGTATACGTACCATCAGGGGTTCAGATTGATATGCCATTGCAAGCGTACTTTAGAATTAATGAAGCGCAAATGGGACAATTTGAACGGACATTGATTATAGCAGAACCCGGAAGTTTTGTTCATTATGTTGAAGGCTGTAGTGCACCAGTTTATAGTGTTAATTCATTACACAGTGCGGTAGTAGAAATTATTGTATTGCCGGGTGCCCATGTGCGATATACAACTATCCAAAATTGGGCTAGAAATATTTATAACTTAGTTACTAAGCGGGCTATCGTTTTAAAAGATGCAAAAATGGAATGGATTGATGGTAATTTTGGTAGTTATGTCACAATGAAGTATCCTTCTATTATTTTAAAAGAATCGGGAGCCAAAGGAGAAATTATTTCAATTGCGGTGGCCGGGAATGGTCAACATCAGGACGCTGGAGGAAAAGTTATTCATTTAGCGCCTCGTACTACTTCAAATATAATTTCAAAATCGATCAGCAAAGATGGTGGCCGTGCAAGCTATCGTGGCTTATTAAAAGTGATAAAAGGAGCAACTGCCGTAAAGTCAACGGTGCAGTGTGAAGCTTTATTATTAGATAAGGAATCGCGTTCTGATACGTATCCAACTATTGATGTCAAAGAAGAAGAGGTTTCTATTGGGCATGAAGCTTCAGTCAGCGCATTAAGTGATGAACATATTTTTTATTTAATGAGTAGAGGTTTCTCGCAACCCCAGGCACAAGCATTAATTGTGAATGGCTTTATTGATTCTTTTGTGCAATTATTGCCTATGGAATACGCAGTAGAAATTAATCGACTCATTGAGCTTGAAATGGAAGGATCGATTGGATAATTTATTAAAACAATCATTTAATAATATTTATGAAAAAAAAGCAGAGTTTTTTATGGGAGATATTGCTGATTTTGTAAGCAATTATGCCAATGCTCAAAATTATTTTGAAAATAAATCTTTAATACTTCCAGAAAAAGCTTTAACAATTTTTGTACCTTCTAATACCTGTGTTGAAGAACCCATTATATTATCCGATGCTCAAGCAGCAATTGAAAAAATATTTATTATCTTAGAGCCCGGTGCTCAGCTAATTATTCATGATATACGCTTACAATCAGCTGGCAAAGCAGTTCGTGATATTTTTATTGAAATACAGGAAAATGCACAGCTTACTTATTTTTATGATCAAGCGACATTATCTGATGCAGAAGAATTAATGCAATGTACGGCGGAAATTAAAGAAAATGGTTATTTTTGTTTTGTTCCAATTGATACTGGGGCTGCTAATTTCAGACTTACCTGCGATGTACAATTACTTGGCAATAATGCTCGTACAGATATAACGGGTTTTTATTTATTACAAAAGAATCAAAAGCACGAAATTATTACGCAGCAACAGCACAAAGCAAAAAATACTCAAAGTAATTTATCTATTAACGGTATTTTGCGCGATCAATCATATTGTTCGTATCGAGGCAATATTAATATTAATGAAAATGCAGCGAATTCTATAGCAGCACAAACTAATAAAAATATATTATTTGGAAATCAAGCACGAGCGGTATCGATTCCTTCATTAGAAGTTAAAGTGCACGAGGTGCAATGTAAACATGGTAGTGCAGTAGGACAGTTAAATGTTGAAGATATTTTTTATTTACAATCACGGGGGTTACCATATCAGCAAATAAAACAATTATTATTAGAAGCATTTTTGAAGCAAGCTTTTGTTCATTTATCTGATTCAATTATAGAAAAAATACATTTTCGCATGAATGAATTTTTCAATGAATAGTTGGCTTTCTTGTTGATTTAAGCTACCATAAGTGCCAATAAATTTTTAAAGGGAGATCATTTTATGAATTGGTATTTTAATAATTTATTCTTTTCCTTAGTTCTTATCAGTTCTTTTTTTTGTTATAGCAATGAAAAATTAAATGAAATAGGTACAATATCTGAGTCAATTAAGCCAAAATTGACTAGTGGATCAGGATTGCTTGATGCAGCATTTGGTCGCAATGGTTTTAATGAAGTTTTTTCAACTGCTTGTGAATATGCTGATGATACCGATCCAAAAGCGAAGAAGTTTGGCATGACTTTGTTGAAAGAATTACATTTAAGTGGATTTCAGTATGCCGCAACTGATCGATTAGTTACTATTCATGCGCAAGAAAATAATCTGAAAATGGCGCAAGCATATTTAGAATCTTCTGGATACCCGCCCCATCAATTAGAATGTGCAAAAAAATATTTTGAGGAGAATCAACGGAAAAAAGCCTTTAAATATTTAGCCAATGCATGTTGGCCAAGTATTATTCAAGCTGATTTTGTTAACGAGCAAGAAGAAGTTGTTACAAAAGATTTATTGGTTCATTTACACGCACCAGCAATAAAAAAAGCGGCACGAGAATATAATAAAGAATTTGGAAAAGAACAAGCTGCTTTATATTATGGTCATTTAGCATATTCATTAACTAATGATTTATCTTGGACAAAATTATTAGGAGATATTTATTATAGATTATTTGAGCCAGAGAAGGCTTATATTTGTTTTGATGTTGCAGCACAATATGGTAATTGGGATGCTAAAATTAAAACTGCTTCAATGATTTATACTGGTCAAGGTATAAAAAAAGATTCATATGAAGGTTTTAAGCAATTAGCTGATTTAATTGTTGATTCAGATACACCACCAAAATCGAAGCAAAAGGCTTTGGCCATATTGCAAAAACTTGCGGTTAAAAAGAATGATTTTATTGCGCAATCTTTTTTAATACCAATTTTATTAGAAACTGGTAAACCCGGAATTGGGATTCATTTGTTTGATAAAGTTACGCATTATTTGATGGAAACAGATGATGAAAATAAAACAAAAGTTAAAAATTTTATAAATACTTCTTTATTTGGAAAAGTAAATGAATATGCTGAAAAGCATAATAGCTATTACGGACAGCGTGTAAAACATTGTATTGCAGATCTTTTTTTGCATGCTGGAAATTATGAAGAAGCATTTAAACGATATCATTTATTCATAAAATATCAGCCAAAAATAGGTTCACAATTATCACATTTATTAGCTGAGCCAATAATATGTTCACAATTATCATATTTATTGTCTGAGATAGATAATTTAGTAAAACAAGGAGAATTACAAAAAATTAAATCTATTTTTATGGAATATCAAGAAACAATTGGTAATTTTTATATAAATCATACCAAATTTCCGGATCAATTACTGTATATAATTATTACTATGTTTAAGACTAATCAAGAATGTTCGTTAAATTTATTAGAAAAATTAATACAGACAAGAACTTTAAGTAGTAATAAATTTATATTGAATCAAATAGTCACTCAGTTGAAAAAAAATTCTTCAAAAAATCCACAAGCTTCTTATGTTCTTTTTCTCATTTTTGACAAAAACTATATAAAAAATAATGGTAAAGAAGCACGAAAATATTTTGCTAAAGCATTGCGCGACGAGTATCCACAAGCAGTATTTCTAGATGTTCAAAAAAAATCTACTCATAAAGGAGTTGATTTATGGTATTTTATAAAAAAGTATGTAGATTCCCAGAATAAACAAGAAAACGAATTGACCGATCAAGCAAGAAAAATTCTTGAAAAATTAGCTCAATTAGGGGATATAGAAGCTTGCTATGCTATGTGTGATTTGTTAATTACAATACAACCATCTGAAGCATTGAATTATTTAAATAAAGCAGAAGATCAGGTAAATGAAAAATCATTACAGAGAGCTGAGATTTTTGATATTGAAAATTTATTAATAAAATGCAGTAACTCTTCATTTGATGTTACCCAAGCACTCGCTAAATTTTATGAGAAACGTTCGCAGAAAAAATCATATAAACAAAAAGCATGCTCTACTTATATAAAATTATTATCTCAACATAATGATGAATATAATTATGACATTATATTAAATAAATTACTTAAATATGCACAATCAGGAAATGTAGATGCAATTGAGACTATTTTAAATGTTTATATAAACCATAATCATGATCATTTATTTAGTAAAAAAATTGTCCATGTTTTAGATAAAATGGATTCTAAGCCTTTTGATCTCTTAAAAAAATCGAATGTTATATCTAAATTAATTGATACAGTATGTAAAAATAATGATACCGAATTATATTATCCACTTGGAGAATATCTTATTAGAGTGAATAAACCAGCATCAAAATGGTTTGAATTGGGTATGGAATTACTACAAAAAGTAAGCAATCAAAATATTAAAGCTAAAAATATGCTTTTTGATGTTTACTTGCAAGATCCAGAAAGCTATGAAAAAGCAGGACAACTTTTAGATTCAGTTATTTGTTCTATTGATGAAAATAATAAGAGTGACGTACAATTTTTGAATCAAAGTATTGCAGCATTAGAAAAGTTTGCACCAAAAAATAAAGATATAGCCTATTCCTTGGCAATAATCTTTGAAAAAGGTATTTCATCGGTCATTAATGCTGATCAAAAACGAGCGCTTGCATTTAAAATGCAAGCGGCAAATCAAGGACATGCTAAGGCACTATTCGAATGCGGTGTTCATTTGTTAGAACAAAACATGGATCCAAAAAGTATTAAAAAAGCGATATATTTTTTTGGTCAGGCAATGTTTGCAGATCAAGAAGAACACCTAAATGAAGCCATAAAAATATTAACGTTTTTAATGGAAAATGGTCATCCAGAGGCATTTTGTGTATTGGTTAATAATTTATTTGATGTATATCCAGACAAAAATAGAGCATTGGAGCATTTCCAAAAAGGAGTGCAATTTTTTTGTAGATTACCAATAATACTCCTACCTCATTTAAAAAAAGAAGGATTATATGACCGTATAAACAACATATCTAAAGAAAATGGATCCGCATCCTATTTGCTTGGTTTAATTTACATTGATGCAATTGAAAAACAAAAAAAATCAATTGAATATTCCTTGCCGGAATTAATAATAGCAGAAAAATATCTTAAGCAGGCATTGAATTTAGAATTAAAGGAAGATGAAAAAAAAATTGCCCAAAAATATTTAAAAAATATTTGTGAGACTATTGTTTGCCATTATATTGAAAATGATCAATTAGAAAAGGCAGAACCATATGCTGAATATTTGGATACAACAGGGAATATGCATTTTTCATTTGCTTTAAGCAAACAATTAATCATAAAATCAAATGATCAAGAACGGAAAAAAGGATATGAACTGCTAAAAAAATCTGCTCATAAAAATCTGCATTCTGCTATGTTGCTTGGCGATCTTGAATGTGAGTGTTGTGAAATTATAAGAAATGCTGGTATTGAAAGGGATCATATAATAAATCTATTACTTGATCATCGGAAAAACTGCTCTGTTCTTGATTGTTTATATATAGATAATTTATTAAAAAAACTAAAGGTAGATATTAAATTTTTAGATCCACAAGAAATAAAGAATCGTTTGCCTGAAAATAATAATGGTGAAAAAGAATGCGCTCAAGCACTTTATTTTTTACAAAATAGGTTTTTCAATAAGGCATTTGAATTGTTTACAAAGGCAGAAGAATTAGGAAATATACATGCTAAAGCGTATTTAGGAAAAATGTATATTGAAGGGTTCGGAGTAGAACAATCTATAGAAAAAGGGATTATTCTTTTAGATTATTTTATTAAAAATCTACAAATTAAACTGCATCAATATAATGAGTTGCATTTACAAGAAGAAGTTTTATCAATTTTGAATGATGTGGTGCCACAGATAAATCAAGAAATGTTAGAAATGGGTTTTTTAGGTCTAATAAATTGCATGAAACCTATAATTGAAAAAGATGCGGTTAAACAAAAAAATCTATATTGTACTATCCCTGCATACTTACCGTTAATTCATTATGAATTAAAACTTTTTAAAACACAGCATAATCTTGAATTTTTACGTCGATTGCTTTCTTGTTTTGACAATTTTATAGAAATACTTGTTGCTTCAGAATATTTTAATCCAGAAGTTGAAACGCAAGTAAATAATTTATTTGAATACTTAGATAAAAATCGATTGAATTATCCCATGATTTCTTATTCTCTTGGCAAAAATTTTTGTCTTGGTGCGCAATTTAAACGACAAATATTTAATGTGCCTTTTGATGTTTTAACTTATTATAATAAAGCAAAAGAATATGCAGAATATGCACTCTTAAAAGAAGAAAATCCATCTGAACAAAAAAAATATAAATATGATCTATGTAGTATTATTTTATGTAAAGCACAATGGATTAATAGTAATGCATTTGATTATAAAGTTATTACTCAATTATATGAAGAAGCTTTCAATGTTGATCCTTGCCATGAGGGATTGGTAAAAATAATCAACTTTTTTTATTTAAATGGTAATGCTAAATTATCCTCAGATGAATCAATAGAGTTAGCTTTAAAATGGCTCGAAAAATTGGCACAAAAAAATAATATAGAAGCACAACGCTTTTTATGGAGAAGGTTAATTAAAGGTACCGATACATTAGGATGTGGAGGAAAAATAACTCCGAATATAGAAAAAGGAATAAAATATTTGAAGATGGCAGCAGAAAATGAAGATAGAGATGCTATTGCTGCCCTTGCAATGATATATAAGGATGGTATTCAGCATAAAAAAAATATTAATGAAGCAATAAAATTATATGAAAAAGCAATAGCAAAAGGATATTATGACGGTTATCAAAAATTAGGAGAAATTTATTTTGAACGTACAGAATATCAGAAAGCTTGGGAATATTTTAATCACGAATCAATGCAGAATAATGCAACGGTATTAATATATAAATGCATCATGCTTTTAAAGGGCTTAGGTGTTGAAGAATCAGAAGATAAGGGATTAGATCTTTTTGAACATGTTTTAGATGAGCTTGAAAAGAAATTTAAGGGTGAATCATGGAATACAATATATAAATCTCTATTATTAGATAATTTACTACTATTAGCAGAAAGAAAAAATTCAGAAAGAATATCTTTATTGCTTGCACGATATAATATTCAAGCAATTCGTTTGGTTACCAATTTAGACATTGGAGATCTTTTTAATAATGCGCGTCGTTATTTGCAGAAAGCTGCGAATAGTAAAAATAAGTTGATTGTGGCACAAGGAGCCTGTGCGTCAATTGATTTAAAGCTTACTTTAGAAAAAAGAAAACAACCAGATATTGTAGAATTATTCCAAATAATAAAAATTGCATTTAAGCATATTATTATTGATGAAAATACGCAAGAAAGTAAATTTATAAATAATTATACACAATCAGTTGCAAATAAATTTTTGAATTTTTTGAAAGAACATGCAAAGCAGGAAAAATATAAACAAATATTGAGAGATTATGTTGAGCTATTAAACGATAAAAAAGTTTTACGTTTAGTCCGCGAATATAACAAACAAAATAATGATGTGACAAAATGAAACGTAGTGATTTCCCTTTATTACAATCGGATCCCGCATTAATTTATTTTGATAATGCCGCTACTTCACAAAAGCCGCAACAAGTAATTGATGCCATGGTTCAATTTTATACATCTAAAAATGCGCCCATAAAAAGAGGAATTTATCAACTGGCTGAGAAGGCAACGCAAGCTTACGAAGATGCGCGGGAAAAAATAGCACAGTTTATTAACGCACAAAGCAATGAGATTGTTTTTACTTCTGGAGCAACTGAAAGTATTAATTTTATTGCTTCAACCTGGGGGCAAGCGCAGTTGCAAGAGGGCGATGAAATTGTTTTGACACAACTTGAACATCATTCTAATTTATTGCCATGGCAGCAGCTTGCATTAAAAAAAAAGTTAACTATCAAATTTATTCCAGTCACGGTTAATGGGTTGCTTGATTTATCTGATATTGAATCAATTATTACGCAAAAAACAAAACTTGTTTCATTCTTAGATGTATCGAATGCGATCGGTACTACGGTAGATGTTCAAGTTATAGTTAAGCGAGCGCGTGCTGTTGGTGCTAAAGTTTTAATTGATGCGTGCCAATCGGTGCCGCATAAAAAAATTAATGTGAAGCAATATGATTGCGATTTTTTAGCATTTTCAGGGCATAAAATGCTTGGCCCAACAGGCATTGGTGTGTTGTTTATCAAAAAAGAAATACAACCAGAAGTGCCGCCATATCAATTTGGAGGCGGTATGGTTTTGCAAGCCGGTTATGAAAAATCAGAATGGCTGAAGCCGCCCTATTGTTATGAGGCAGGTACGCCGCCTATTGCGCAAGCAATTGGGCTTGGCGCAGCTATTGATTACTTAAATCAATATGTTGATTTTGAACAACTAAAAAAGCATGAAGCATCATTGTGTGCCAAGCTAATTAGCGGTTTGCAGGAATTGCCAAATATCAGAATTTTAGGCCCGATTAAGCAACTTATGCAGATGGGGCATATGGTAAGTTTTGTGCATGAAAAGTATCATTTTCATGATATTGGTGCTTATTTAGATCAGCATAATATTTGTGTACGTACTGGTCATTATTGTGCGCAGCCACTTGCGCAAAAATTACAGATCGATGGTTCGGTGCGCGTAAGCTTTTACGGTTATAATGCACAGGAAGAAATAGATCGGCTTGTTTATGCTATGTCTTTGTTACAATGAGAAAACATTTGGTTTGTTTTTATTCGTTTTAATCTAGACCCCGAGCCTCAAAATAACCCCCTGATTGACGGTTTATTGTTTTTCTGATAATTTCATTAGTAAGGTTATAAAATTATTAATGGGGGTTATTGCATGTTTGTAAAGAAAAAACTTATTCCTCTTTTCTTATCTACTTTTATTATATTTCCATATAATTTTCAGTTTATTGATGCTCATGATCCAGCTGGCTTAAGCTTAGTTGAGCAAGAGCAACTTCAAAGCACTACTGAAGCTCCTTTATGGGCCGATTTTTTAGATGCCGGTGTGCAAGCATTTCCTATTGCTCGTGATGCAGCGGAATTTTGTTCACAAGATTTACAATATAAATGGTATGGTAATGAATCAGTTTCACCCTATTTAGAAACTATGATTCGGAATGAATTAAAAGATTTAGAGGTTGCAGAATGGAAAACCTTGCCAATAAAGAAGAAAAAGAATGCGAATAAGAAAATTGAAGGATTTGCTGCAAATTTTCTTTCTAGAATATCATTTCAAAAAGGGCATTCTTATGATGCACTAATGATACATCCAACTAATAAATGTATTTTTGTCGATGAAGAATTTATGCACGCATGGAGCCAAAAACTTAGACAAGAATGTGGTGAACAAAAAAGTGAGCAAATACAAAAGAAGTTTATTAAGTCAGCATTACAGCATTATACCAATAATACTTATGCAAAAATTGGCGCTGTAAAAACAGCATGCATAGGAATTGGTGCTTATGTGATAAGTAAGCTAACACCATTAATAGCTAAAACTGCATATAGCCTTGGCCAATCAGCTTTACAGAACTTAGGTATGAATCAAGAAAATCCTGAAATCACCACAGAGCCTTCCAGTGCAACGAATATATTAAAATCATTAGGTAATTTGATTGTTACTACTACTATTACCAGCTATCTTTATAAATCTTTAAATGAAAAAACTAACAATCTTACTGATCAATATGTTGATGGCATACAAAAAGAATTTGATGCGGCTAATTCAGAATTAAAAAATGGGTTACCATATGCGGTTGGAGTATTAAAAGTAAATGGAGAGATCTTGTCAGCAGATAAAATAACGAATCGGATAGGTCAAAAATCATCAGAAGTTGATGCAAAGTTAAATCCATTAAAAACTGCATGGATTCAAAAGAGAGCCAACCTTTTGGATGCATATGAAAAGGAAAAAGATTCAGTTCAAATATCAGCAATTAGTGCAGAAATAACTAAAGTTAAAAGTTCCTTGGGCAAATTGCTAAATAGCGTTAAATCAAATAGTCCAGAATATAAAAAGATAAGCAATACGATTGATGAAATTACTGCTTTTGAGGCAGGATTGCTTAATTTAATGTTATCATTAAAAAATTTAGAATCAGATGCCAATAAACTTAAAAGTAGATGTAATAAATTTATAAACGAAGCAAAAAAATTGGGCTTTACTGAAAATTATAGTGGAATTACAACAGCGCGAACCTGTCTTGGTAAAATAAATCAACAAGGAGATAGTGCAAGTAATTCTTTAAAAATAGAAAAACCAACAATATCATCATCGCAAGGATGGTTTTCATCAATAGCAAAACGATTTACGTCAGCCTTTGTGGGTTAAATTTATTTCGATAAAGAAATAATACGATAAAAACGTGCTAATCCATCAAAAAAAACTATTGTATTAAATATCATTAATAATGAAAATGAATATATTGGAAATAACAGCATGAGGCTAAAAACTAAAAAAGCTTCTGCTCGTTCTACCAGACTATGATCGTAATATATGCTCTTTTCACTTTGATTGTCATAAAGTACACTTGTTGCCAAAAAAGTAGTGAAATGAAACAAAACCGCTACAAAAAAAAGAATAAATGCAAAATAATTTTCGGGCATTAAAATCGTAAATCCTAAAATCACCGCTGCTTCGACCATACGGTCAGAAATCAGATCAATATAAGCACCAACTTTTTGAGTATTATTTGTTAGTCTTGCAATGGTACCATCCATAACGTCACATAAGCCGGAAAATAATAATAGCATCAACGCGAGATATAAATAATTGCCAGCAATCGCGCAGCCAGAAAAAACACCGCTTATAAAAGCAAGCGCGGTTATTTTGTTTGGTGTGAAAAATTTAAAATACGTTGTTTCTCCAACAAAATTAAATAATGGCTGTATATAATAACGAAGTTCTGCTTCTATCATGCAATTTCCTTTAAAATTTCTATCTTGATGTTTGTTTTAGATTAAACTAATAGTATATTAAATCTACTTAAAATTATTGCTCTTATAAATAGTTAGTTTTTATTTTGAAAATAGAAAAACAAATCGGAGAGTGGATTAATGAATTCTTTTGATTATGATCTTATTGTTATTGGTGGTGGTGCAGCGGGAATGACTTCTGCAAAACTTGCGCGTGGTTTAAAAAAAAAAGTGGCGATCATTGAAAAAGAACAACTTGGTGGCGAATGTACATGGACTGGATGCATTCCAAGTAAAACATTAATTAAATCATCAGAAGCCGTATTTCAGGCGCAACATTTAGATAAATATGGATTAGTAGCTGATCCTTTTAATATTGATACTAGTAAAGTAATGAATCATGTAAGATCGATTATTTCTACTATTTATCAAACGCATACGCCAGAAAAATTCGTAGAACAAGGGATAGATGTTTTTTTTGGGGATCCCGTATTGATTGATAATAATCATATTTCATTTGATCGAAAAACAATTTCGGCACAAGCAATTATTTTAGCAACTGGCACCTCTCCTTTAATTCCACCTATCGAAGGATTAAATGATATTCCTTATTTAACAAATCAGACGCTTTTTAGCCTACCACATTTACCAAAAGATCTTCTTATACTTGGTGGCGGTCCTATAGGAGTTGAAGTAGCTTCGGCGCTTAATAGATTAGGTGTCTTAGTTACTATCGTTGAAATGCAAGACCGTTTATTGCCAAGAGATGATAAAGAACTGGTTGATTTATTAATGCCAAAATTGAAAGAAGAAGGTATTCGGGTATTAACAGGCATGCGTGCAACCAAAGCACTGAAAATGAAAGACGGGGTACAACTTATTTGTATTGCTTCAGATGGAAGCGAGCAGCAAGTAGATGGCAAACAATTATTAGTAGCAGTTGGTAGAAAGCCGAATATAAAAGGTTTATATCTGGAGCGGGCAAAAGTAGCTGTTGAAAAAGAACGTTTAGTTGTAGATGAATACTTACGGACGACGGCAAAAAATATTTATGCTTGTGGCGACGTAGTTGGCCCGTATCTTTTTAGCCATATGGCTTTTTATCAAGCGACTATCGCAGTACGAAATGCTTTAATTCCATTTTTTAAAAAGAAAGTTGATTATCGCAATGTTGCATGGGTTACTTTTACTGACCCTGAATTAGCAACTGCAGGATTGACAGAACAAGAAGCTCGAGAATCATATGATGAGATAAAAATTTATCGTTATCCTTATGCAAAATTAGATCGTGCACATACGGAAGGAAAAACAGAAGGACTGGGAAAATTTATTTGTGATAAAAAGGGAAAGCTAATTGGTGCGCATATTTTTGGTGCACGAGCCGGAGATTTAATCAGTGAAATTCAAGTTGGTAAAACATATGGTTTAGATTTAGCAGATTTATATCCGGTAATACATCCATATCCAACATTTTCGGAGTTAATTTGGCATAGTGCCAAAAATCGATATATCGATAAACTGAAGGCAAATAGTATCTTAAAACTACTTCAATCTTTGATTGTATGGTGGAAAAAATAACATTAAAGGTTTTATATGAAGCCCTTGTATAAAAGACTTATTTTAGGCTTTGCTATTTTAATTATTATTTTAATTATTCGTTTTAGTGGTGTTGGTTCTTATATCAATCTTGAATATATTCGAGCCAATAGTTTATATATTCAACAAATGATTGTTCAAAATTACTTATTTTCTTTATTTATTTTCTTATCATTATATATCATCTTTGTTGCTGCATCAGTACCGGTAACACCGGCACTCAATGTTGCTGGAGGATTTTTTTTTGGCATAATTCTTGGCGCATTATATTCGATAGCTGGTGCAACAATCGGTGCAAGCATTTCCTTTTTTTTATTTCGTTATTTATTTCGCGAGTTTGTTCAAAGAAAATATGGCACCACACTGCGTCGATTTAATGAAGAATTTCATCAACGTGGCATAAGTTATTTATTATTTTTGCAATTATTACCCGTAACGCCATTTGGTTTAATTAATATGCTTTCTGGCGTATCGCCTATTTCTTGGTGGCGTTTTGCTTTAGCAACGATTATTGGTATAGCACCCGGTTCATTTATCTATGCATTTGCCGGTAGGCAACTTATGACTATAAAAAAAGCATCAGATGTCTTTTCATGGCCTATCATTATTGCGCTTACGTTACTCGCATTATTTTCATTATTACCAATAATTATACGTAAATTTACAAAAACACCATTATCTAAAGTTAAAGAAGAATAATGAATCGTTTATTGATATCTAGAAAACAATTAATTGGATTAAGTTTTCTGGGTATTATTTTTTTTATTGTTATTTATTTTCGCTTAACACATTTTGTAAGCCTGTGTTATCTACATGAGCATATGCACACATTGCAATATTTAGTAGCAAAACATTATTATTTATCCGTGAGTGTTTATCTAACAAGCTATATTATTGCAATGGCGCTTTCATTACCCGGTTCGTCAATTTTTACCGTAGCAGGTGGGTTATTGTTTGGAATATTTTTTGGCACTTGCTATGCTATTTTTGCGGCAACTATCGGCGCAACAATTCTTTTTTTAACGAGTCGTTATTTTATTGGTGGATGGGTACAGCAGCGCTACAAAACACAATTAACAAATTTTAATGAAGAAATAATGAGATATGGTCATTATTATTTATTAATTGTACGTTTGGTAGCTTTATTGCCATTTAGTTTGATTAATATGTTATCAGGTTTAACAATTTTGCCTGTTGTTACATATATCTGGGTAACTCTGATAGGTTTGATACCTATTTCATTAATGTATGCTTATGCCGGAAGCAAATTGGTATTCTTAACTTCACCAGATGAACTTTTTTCACCGGGAATTGCTTCCGGATTAATTCTTTTCTTTTTATGTAAAATAGTTTTAGTTCCCGTATTTATAAAATTAGTAAAATATTTTAGTAAAAATAAGCAAAAATATAAAGTAAGTAAAAAAGCACCAGATGAGTTATTTATTAAAAATAAAATATCTGAAAAACTTAATGAATTATAAAATGTTCTTATCATTTAAAGTTTTTAATGTTGCTTCAGGATTAGTATAAAGAATAGCATGCATACCTAATAATTCAGCAGATAAAATATTTTCTATTGAATCATCAATAAAATAACATTCTTGAGCTTCTAAATTAAACTTTTCTAACAAATGTTCAAATATTTTAATATTGGGTTTTTTATAGCCCACATCACGGGGAATTACTATCCCTTGAAATATATTAAATATATCGGGATGTTTTTGCTTAAGCGTTGCCATTGTTGAAGATGAACAGTTTGAAAGTAAGAAAATATTATAACCATAGTGCAGACATTGTTTGAGTAATGATATTCCTTCTTCAAGTAGAATAATTTGATTATCAGAATTAATAGTCAATAATACGCCAAAAAGATCAAAAACAATATGCTTTATCTGATTTTCATTATTCATAAAATTCCTTGTTGATTATTTTAATTTATTATAATCGATTATAAAGTTTTTTGTTAAAAGTTAGGATTTAATAAAAAACAATATTTTATCACTAAATTTTTTGGTTTTTTAACAACTTAAAAAATGAAGATATCTGTAGATTGGTTATTTATATTTTCTATTAGAAATATTAGAGGTTCTTCGCTAGTTTAGTTCGGTGGTTTTTCATATTGAAACAAAATGGTATTTAGGGCGGGCTTTTGCTTTTTGAATTAATTTCAAGTATATTTAATTTAATATATTTTACTGGAGGAAATAATTATGAAAAAGCTAATGAATATCACTTTTTTAATCGTTTTAATAATGGGTACTGGTTTAGCAAATGGAATGGACACTATAAAATTACGTGGTGAAATTGGATGTGTTATGGAGAATAAATCAACAATTTCAGAAAAGCAATATAAAGAACATATAGAAAAACTAACAAGAGAAATTGATCGACTAAATCAAGAAGAAGAAAAGAACAAAGTTAAAAAAAAATATATAGAAAGACTAACAAAAGAAATTGATCAACTAAAAAAAAAGTCGGTGGAAACTTCTTTATTCTCTAGATCATCAATATTTAAAATTGGTGGTGGTATGCTGATTGGTGCAGCTTTACTTTGGGCTGGACAATATGCAATGCAAACTTTTTGGAGATAATCTAATTCTTGAATAACAAAGATATCTAGCATTGCAATTGATTTCTGTACTATTCTAATAGCAATAAATTTAAAGGGGGAGTAGTATGAGAGTAATAGCACTTATTTTCTGTGTTTTTATACAATTTCAACTTTTGAGCATGGAACAATTATCTTTAGATGCGAATAAATTTCATGTTCAGTCGATGACATCAGGGCAATTAGTAAGGAAGTTTCAAAAATTTGTTGAATTTCGTCGTTCATTTCAAGATTGTTTTGAAGTGCGGTTAATACAGACGCTAATTAATTGTATTGATCAAGGATTTGTTATGAATAATAAAGGAGAGATTAGCTTTTTTAAGGAAAAATTGAATAATTCAATGCAAAACCTTATCCCTTTGGAAAAGTACCAAGATAGTGATAAAATTAATATAGAAAAAGCACATGAATGTGCAGAGAAATTGTTTTTTTGTTTAGGGGATGAACGTTCATTTATACTTGCTCAACGTGCATTTTATAATTTTTCATGCATAGAAAATCATCCACTACAAAACTTAATTTATAAATATGCCTTAGACATATTGCAAAAGGCAGTAGAAGAAAAACCTCACTGCAAATCAATGCTTGAAGATCTTAGAATAAATTTAAAAAAAACATCAGAGGAATTTGAAAGAGATGAGCGCAGAAAAAAAGAACTACAAGAGATGTTTGATATAGGAAGACCTCCAAAAATGAAACGATCAAAAAAAATCTCTACTTGGCGCAATTATGGTATAGCTTGTTTGTTTGGTGTTATTTTTACGGTATTTAGTCAATCTATGTATCATTTTTTAATGCATCGATATGTAAAAGCATAGTTTTATTCGTATTTTTTTGACGCTCTCAAAGTAATACATTATACTTTTTTCACATAAATTTAATTATTATTAGGAAGAAATTATGAAAAAAGTTATGGTATATTCTTTCTTTTTGGCTGTAAATGCTTTGATGGGAATGAATGGTAATGGGGAATTGTCAATTGATCAAGCAGCATTAGATAATTTTAAAGTAGCTTATACAAGTACAAAATTGTTTGGTCATGCTAGTGGGAGAGGAAATTTAGTAGATAAATTTTTAGAAAATTATTTAGTTGGTGGTGCTGATATAAAAGAAAAAAATAGAAAAGTATTCGTTATGGAAAAACTCAGCAATGATACTGATCAATGGGCTCAATTAATACCTATAATAACAGATAATATTGAAAAATTAATGTCGATTAAAAAGATTGAGCCATTATTAATAAATATGATACCAGATTCGATTGTTTTTAAAAAATTTGCTGCGCAAGTAAACTTATTGGGATATATTGATAAAGTTAATGAAGAATTAAAACAAAAAAAACGACCTGAGCAATTGGCGGTTTATGAAAAATCAGATAATGATACTAACAAAAAAAATTTTATAAAGAGTTTTTTTAGTAAAAATTCAATTAAATGCTGCTTGAGTTTTTTATGTGGTATATCGCTTTTAGGTACAATTCAATATTTAAAAAGCAATTTTTAAATTAATTGAAAAAATATCTACAAAAAGAGTTTTGTTAAAAGCTTTTTTATGCGTTTATGTGTAAATAGGTATTTAGTCGATTATACCAACCTAATAACCAACGTTTTTCATTGCGAGTGGGCGGAGAATTTTGGATTCTACGAGCCAATATTTTTTTGGCTGATTTTGTAAATTCAGTAATGGCTGCTTTACCTTCCTTAGTTCCTTTCATTTCTTCTAATACCTGTATGAGGCCCCAGCCTTGATTATTATACGCTTCTTTTGGGTTTAAACCTTCCCCTTTAAAATTTACATAATCAATTAACGCATACAGCCCATTTGGGCTTTGTGCTACGCGGAGAAATTGCTTTTTTATATGTGTTTTTGTTGTTGAGGGTATTTTGTTTTCGATAGAATCAATTATCTTGCCAAGCCGTTCGATAATAAATTTTGCCTGTAAATCAATAGTTTCTGTTAAAAGGGTACGCAGTTCAATCATTTGAGCGCTTTTTTGTGCATTCATAAATGAAGTTCTATCAGGCCATGGGCAACCGGTTTTTTGTACTTTACTAAGCCAATCAGGAATTATTTTTTTATTTTGTTCAAAATAAAAAAGTAATTTAGGGAATGTTTCTTTAAAAATTGCTGCAGTGCCTTGTGGATACCATGTAAAATGGCCTATGCCCAGAGAGGCAAATTCTTCTCCTTCATTCCAATTGGTGAGCCCTTCAATGGTACCATTGCATTCATTATGCCAAATTTTACTTCCTATAGTGTGTATTTCATGAATAGATATATGTATTTCGGTTGCATATAAAGGAAGTATGCACAACAAATACAAGTTAAGAATATATTTCATATTATTATTCCATTAAAAAATACGAGGAACATTTTCTATATTTTTATTATACGGATTGTCAGCTAGAAAAGTAAATATATAAATGGTCCTTATTGCCAAAATTTAAAATTTTTTATATTTTAATTATGAATATTTTGATCAAAAGACAGGTGATTCATGAACGATGTACTTATTAATATAAAAGATCTCAGTAAAATATATACCACAAAACAAGCAAGTGTACGTGCACTTGATGATATTTCATTAACTATAAAAAAAGGTGAAGTACTATCTTTATTAGGTGTAAATGGTGCGGGCAAAACCACGTTATCTTCAATTTTAGCGACATTGCACCCACCAACGACTGGCAATGTTTATTATAAAGGCTTATCAATTTATAAAGATTTATCAACATATCGTCGTGCAGTTGGTTTTTGCCCACAAAGGCCTAATTTAGATACTCAACTGACCGTGGAACAAAATTTAGTTTTTGCAGGACGTTATTTTTTGTTGCCAAAAGATCAAATTCTTGAAAAAGTACATGATCTTATAGATCAGTTTTCTTTAAATAAATATGCACACTTTAATGTAAATGCTCTTTCTGGTGGTTATAAACAACGGGTTTTAATTGCACGAGCACTTATGCATAACCCTGAAATTATCATTTTAGATGAGCCTACCGTAGGCTTAGACCCTGATATTAGAAGGCAATTATGGAATATTATAAAAGATCTTAAAAATCAGGGAATGACCGTTATTTTAACTACTCATTATCTTGAAGAGGCAGAAATTCTTTCAGACCGGGTATGCATGCTGAGCCGCGGAAAAATTTTACTCACCGCCACCGTCAAAGAGTTGAAAGAAAAACACAAAAAAGCAACACTCGAAGAAGTATTTCTTACTTTAGTGGAGCAACAAAATGCTGAATAATATTCAAGTATTTGGTATGTTGCTTTGGCGCGATCTATATATATTAAAAAAACGATTCAAAGATGATCTTATTAATGCCGGTGTTATGGTCTTTTTTTTCAATTTAATTTTTGGTTTGTTTGGACCATTAATTGGTCTTACAAAAGATTTGGTAGCAGATACTTTTATGGGTACTATTGTTGGTACTTTTTTATTTATTGGCTTTAGTCGTGCATTAGATGATTTATCCGATATCAAGTTTAATCACTTTATTGATTATCGCCGCACATTGCCAATTTCATTACCGTGGTTTTTTGGAGAATATATCGCAATATATGTAATTCATTGTATGTGCATTACAATACCGATTTTTTTGTTAGGTAAACTAATTTTAGGTGTGCGTTTAGATTTTTCCCACATACAATGGCTTCCATTTATTATTATGTATTTATTTTCAATGATAACCGTATCGCTTTTTTTTATTTGCTTGATTTTTTCCGTATCATTTGAATGGTTTAAATTTAATATTTGGCAGCGAATATTAACACCATTACATCAATTTGGTTGTCTTTTGTATTCATGGAAAAGGGCATATCTTTTTTCTCCTAAAATTGCCATGGTATTGCTTTTAAATCCATTAACTCATTGTAATGAAGGATTGCGTACCGCTATGCGTGGTGTCTCAGAATATTTATCGGTTTATGTATCGATAACCTTTTTGAGTATTTTTATTGGTATAGAAATTTTCATGTTACTAACAGTTGTTAGAAAAAAACTTGATTGGGTATAATAATATGTTTGATCAGATTAAACGTAATTTGTATGTATTTGGGTGGTTTTTATATAGAGATTTTTTTATTTTTTCAAAAAATTGGCATCGAGTTGCAATTAATTTTGGCTTATTTATTCCTGTATCATTAACTTTTTGTTTTGGTTATATTTTACCCAATAGCAATATGATTAACCCTTCGCCAGAGCAAATAACAACGTTTTTTGTGGGGAGTATTTTATGGACACTGTTTCCTTTAGCTTTTGTGCTAAATATAGATTTACTTTACGATTTGGAACACGATCGCTTTATTGATTATCAAATCAGTATTCTTAATCCGCGATTAATTTTAATTGAAAAAATATTTTTTTCATCATTAATAGCTTTCGTTACTTCCTGTTTATTTTATCCAGTTTCTCGATTGCTATTAGGTTCTTATTTTTATGCAGCACATTTTTCTTGGCCAGCATTACTCATGGTTTTATATATGGGATCGCTATTTTGTGCCGCTTTTAATATTTTTGTTTTAAGCTTTATAGAAAGTACAAAAAAAACTGGAATTTTTTGGATGCGGATAAATAATCCAATGATTTCTTTAGGTGGTTTATTTATTCCATGGTATGTCATGAAAATATTTTCACCATTACTGGGTTATTTTATTTTATTAAATCCACTTATTTATTTAACTGAAGGACTACGGCGTGCCATAATTGGCGATGTTGTTTTTCTACCAATTTGGCTATGTGTAAGCATGTTATTTTTGTTTATGATTTTTTTTACGTTATTGGCGATTTATTTTTTCAAGAAAAAGATTGATCATATTTAAATAACTGCCAATTGTTTTAACTTACGATGTACTTTTTTATGATTAAGTTTTTTGCACTGAATAGTATGCATTTGTTTGCCTAATTGTTGGGCTGCTTGCAAGTTTATTTTTTGATCATCGATAAAAACAGTCAATTGTTCATCAGGATTGAGATTATATTCCTTGAATAAATAATGAAAAATAGCAGGATCAGGCTTCATAAGGCCAACTTCACCAGAAATTACCATGCCATCGATGTATTTAAAAATCTTTTTAATTTTTGGCTTACTATAAATTAAGGCAAAAGATTCTTTATCCCAATTAGAAAGTATATAAATTTGATTTGTACGGTTGCCATTTTTATCTTTTTTATTAAAGCATTGTTTTATGAGCTTAATGCCGTCTTTTACCGGATAAATTACTTTTGCAAGCATATTAGGATCAAAAATAAATTGGGCAGTTGCACTTATTAGATTGCGTTCGGTATCTGAATAAAAAAAATCTTGATGATCATGTAATCCTTGTACAATACTATTGCGAATTTCAAGGGTTGATTTACTACCGCATAACCAATCACACATAATTGGTGGTAATATTAGATTGTTATGTATGGCTATTGGTGTAGTCTCAGTACGCGGTTCAAGCAGATCTAAGAAAGAAAATAATTTTTCTTGAATACTGAAAGGGTTATAAAAACCGAAAAAATTTCGTATTCCAATATACCAGCAACTCATTAAACTGCTTTTTTTGACGAGCACACCGTCCATATCAAAAATAATAATTGCAGCCTGACTTGAAAAAACAGAAAATAGTAAAATAGTGAAAATAAAATATTTTCTTATTGTAATAAAGCGCATGCTTTTAAGCCTCCATTAGAGTAATTGATAGTATATTTAGTTTAATGGAAGGCTTTTAGAAAAGCAACTGGGCTAGTTATTTGGAAAGGACTTTTAAGTGTTGCAAATCGATGGTTAATTGACTTAAATTTTTATTTTTACAAAGTAAAGTAGTAAGCATTGGATAAGCAGTCTTTAATTCTTTTATTCGATTTTCTTCTGTTTCAATAGTGATTGTTTTTTGTGGATCGATATTACGTTTAGAAAAAAAATTTTTATACATTGATACGCATTTTATTATTTTGAATTTGCCCGAAAGATTAATTGAACCATTAATTTCTTCAAATAAAGATCTGAATTGCTTTTGTAGCTCTTGAAATGCTTCATGATTCCAATTTGCTAAAATATGAATGGTATACCCTTCCGTTTTTAATTGCCTGAGCAACATAAGCGAAGCAGGAATTATTTGCATAATTTGAGTATTTTTTTTAGGGTCAAAAATAATTTCGGCACATTTTACAAATAGTTCACTATTTTTAGGTGTTCGCTGTTTAATTTCTTCTTTTATAGATGATAAGATTTCAGTATTTGTGCATTCACCAATTAATGATTGATAAAGAATGTAAGGTGCTGGATGACCCTCCCACTGAATTGACATTGGAGGAATACGATTATCAATTTGTTGCAATAAAGAAAAAAAATCAGGTAATAATTCTTCTGGTGTTCGTTCAGCAAAACCTATTTTCGAATTGATCCAAGAAGTTAATATACTTAATGAATTGATAAGCCCAAATTCACGTGCTGCTTGCAAATGGTTTGGTTCAATTAAAAAATTCATTAGATCAACTATAATATCTTTTTTATCAATTGAATCCATTGAATTATTAGTATGGAACAAAAACAAAGAGTATAATACTATACAAATAATTTTTTTTGACACAATGCTTCCTTCTTTTGTAGCTAACTCTGTCGAATTTTGTTGTTTTTATAAATAAAGTGTGGATTTTGTTGTTTTTTTACATCGTAATTGTCAGAATTATTATGAGTGATGTAGGCAAGTAAAAGCAATAGTCCTAATTTAATAAGGAGCGAAATTGGACGCACCTTCTCCATTGTCTCTCTCCGTCAGATAAAACACTTTTAAATAATTACAGATAGATTATAATAAGATTGATTTAAGTTTGTACAGGGTTTAACCTAAATTGATCAATAGATTGTTTGAGGTGAGATATTAAAGTCTATGGATAGCGGCTAATAGTTTTAAAGCCGTGGATTTTTTGGCATAGTAGAATAAAAGTGAGCTTATGAATTTATACCGCGAAATTTTAATGGATCATTATCGACATCCACGCAATCGAGGGCAGTTAGAAAAGCCTGATTTTTCATCTGGGCAATTTAATCCTTCATGTGGAGATCAAGTTTCTTTTGAAGGCATGGTTAATAATGATATAATTACTCAAGTAAAATTTACGGGAAAAGGTTGTGTCATTAGTCAAGCAAGTGCTTCCTTATTATCTGAATTGATTGAAGGCAAATCTATTGAAGATGCACTTGCATTAAATAAAGAAGATATGCAAAAATTAATTGGTATGCAATTAGGGCCTATGCGTTTAAAATGTGCTTTACTGCCTTTAGAAGCATTACAGCAAGGCTTGCAGAATTATAAAAAATCGCTTTAAATTAATAAAGATATGTATTTTCTTATATTTACCTTTCGATCCTAAAGTAATTCATATAATTAAAGGAAAATATGCTTAACCGAGCAAAGGTATTACAGGCACTTCAAGAAGTACAAGATGGCCTTTTTCTTGATTTAAAAGATGAAATTGAACAGGCGTATCTTTGCTGGCAAAAAATATGTGCAGATGATACATTTGCGCAAAAAGTTGCACAAGCCCCGGCACATTTTCAACTTCCGTTATGGCAAGGCAATATTAATCAGATATTTCCTGTGGACAAAGCACCATTAGATTATGGCGCTTTATCAATTGATGGTTCGCAAATTTATCCGGATAAGCATCAAGGAACCACTTGTTATTTGGTTAATATTGGCAGTGTACAATTAATGTATGGCAAAAAAGCACATGTAAAATTTGATTCAAAACCATATGTATTTGTTAATGAAGAAAGTGAATTAGACCAGTCTATTGAATTAGTTAATTGTAAGCGGCAAGAATTAGAGTTGAAGGCTGGGTTGTTATTGGGTAAGCAAATAAAAGAAATCATTACAATGCCCTATGTTGTAATGATTGATGGATCATTAGTATTTTGGCATTTGCAAACAAAAGATCTAGAAGTAAAAAATTATTTTTTGAGTCGATATATAGAATCTTTAGAAGCTTACTATCAAGAAAAATTACCTATCATTGGTTATATTAGTTTGCCAAAAAGCAAAGAGATTGTTAATTTATTGCGTTTTGCATTAGGAAGTCAAAAAGATAAAAAGTTATTTGAACATATTGTTGATAGCATGATTATGCAATTTTTTTTACCTCCTTTTCATTGTTCTACGATTTTTTATACTAATACACCAATTGTCCAAGCATATCCAGAACATTTAAAGCCATGTTTTTATTTTATACATTGTGGTAACGAAATTGCACGAGTTGAAATTCCTTTTTGGCTTACACAAGATCAAGAATATTTTGAGTTAATTACCTCTTTAATTTGTGATCAAGCGCAAAAAGGACAGGGATATCCAATAGCATTAGCAGAAGCGCATGAACAAGCAGTTGTTAAAGGGCCAGATCGTGAGTTTTTTTATTATTTGATTCAAAAATTGGGAATTGAATCTCAAAAGAGAATTTTCATTTCGCAAAAGATAATGAAAAAACGAAGAATTGGTATTTAAAATAGATTTATGTATTGTTGACTAATAAGCATAAACTTGCAAAAATGAATGCACGTTTATATGTTTGGGAAATAATCGGAAGTATGAATGAAAAAAATTATTAAAATTTTGTTTGCTTGTATGTTTTTACTAAATGGACAAGTATCAGCGCATTTTTTAGAAAATTTTAAAATTACCCATTTTTTGGGTATCATAAAGATATTTTCAAGAGATAATAATCAAAATATGAAGTTTGAAAATCAAGAAGAAGCTTCCAATTTTAATTGTAAAAATACTTTTTTTAATTGGTGTAAGCATAAGTTTAATATAGTTGGAGAATTTATTTTCCATCGATTTATTCCGGTATCAAGAAAAAATGTTTTGCAGAAAGTAGAAGATTTGCATATAAAATTTGAAGAACAACGTAAAGGTGTTCGGAATGAGATGGAGAACGGATTTGTTGCTTTTGAAAAAAGAGTAGGAAATATTGAAGAATTTATTACAATGTGTAAAGTGAAATTAAACGATAATGACATTCAATTATCAGGTATAATAAAAAAGTTAGAATTAACTAATGGGAAACTTTCTCAGTTAAAAGATAATAAATCCCTTAATAAAGAGAATTGCCAAAAAGTAAATGAGGATATAGTAAAAATCAAAGATACATTAACTGATTATATAAAAGATTTAAAAACGATTATTAATAAGCAACCTCAAAATAATAATAATCAATATATATCCGATATAGAAAAACCTGATTAAGGAAAAAAATGCATAAATTTTTCATGTTATTGATATTATTTAATTGGTCTATAAGCTTATCTGGCATTTCAGATCATGCTATTGAACGTATAATTGAAGATGTAGTAAAAAAAAATAGTGAAGAAATTATAAGAAGAATATCTCCAAGTAGATTAAATCAGTTGATTAGTGTATTTTCTTCTACGCGAAATTTAATCTTACTAATTGGGACTTCTAGTACATTTATAGGTACTATATGGATATGGCATAAATATGGTATAACGATGCATGATTTACAATGCATAAAAGATAAATTTCTTCAAAAACTTAATCTTTTTACAGAAGGAATTAAGAAAGAATTTCAACAAAATGCAAATCAATTGGAAGGTAAAATACAAAACCAAGAAATTGGATTGCAAGAATTATTAAAAGCAATAGAAAACCAAGAAAAAGAATTTAAAAAAATTTCAGACGGACTTGTTATTTTACAAGATAATATTTTTTATTTACAAACAAGAGATGCTGAATTGAATAAAGAAATAAGTTCAATGCAATCAGGAGTAAAAGATTGTATTGTTTTGGTGAATAAGCTTGATGGAATAAAAAATCAATTAACTACGTTCGCATCAGGCTCGAAGCAAGATATTCAATTGTGTACAGAAGCCTTAAAACGAAAAGATTCAAATACAATTTCTTCCGAATCTAAACCAGAAAAACACACACTTATATATAGATTTAATGCATTAGATTCTGGTATTAGCTTTCAAACTAATAGTTATTTTTTAGCTTTGGATCAAAGGAAATTATAAGTTGATGACTAAAGTCTAAGATTACCCTAAGAATTTTTTAAAAAATCCTGAAATAAAGCCTTCACTTTCAGCAGTGGAAGTGCCAATTTCTTCAGAATATTTTTTTAATAATTCTTTGGCTTCCTGAGTCAATTTTTTTGGAATATGACATTGTGTTACCACAACCCAGTCACCACGTTTTTGACTATTGATTTTATAAAAACCTTTACCAGAAATATGGATGTTTTCACCCACTTTAGTACCTTTTGGTATTTTGATTGTTTCTTTAGAACCATCAATGCTTTCTATTTCAACTTGTGCACCGAGTACGAGTTGCGGGTAAGTAAGCATTAAGGTGCTTTCGAGATTATCGCCAACACGTCTAAATTTTTTATCTGGCAATACATGAATCTTTAAATAAAAATCTCCTGATGGGCCACCAAAAACACCAGCATCACCTTTTCCTGGAATACGGAGTTCTGCACCATTAAAAATACCGCGTGGAATATTTGGTGTAATTTTTTCAAAAACTTGTACTCGCGATTGTCCACCACATTTAGGACATGGTGAAGGAATAACAAATCCTTCTCCCATGCATGTACTGCAGGTTTGACTGAATGCAAAAAAACCTTGTTGGAATGTTTGTTGGCCACTTCCCTGACATACGGTACATGTTTGATATAAAGTGCCTTTTTGAGTGCCTTTTCCTTCACAAGTTTCGCATGGTACAAAGTGATAATAGCTAACTTCTTTTTTTGTACCTAAAAAAGCTTCTTTGAGCGTAATATTAATTTCTTTAAATAAATCATGACCACGTTTTGGCATTGGGCCAGTAGCAGTACTTCTTTTTTGACGGCCACGTCCACCAAAAATACCGCCGAAAATATCACCAAATTGTTCAAAGATATCTTCCATATTGACGTCTTGTGTAGAAAAACCACCCATTCCTTCGACGCCTGCATGACCATATTGATCGTATTTTTTTCTCTTATCAGGATCAGAAAGAACCTCATATGCTTCAGCCGCTTCTTTGAATTTATCTTCTGCTTGCTTATTATCTGGATTGCGGTCTGGATGATATTTGAGGGCTAATTTACGATACGCAGCTTTAATTTCTTGTTCATTTGCAGTACGCGGAACACCAAGTACTTTATAATAATCTTGTTTATTCATAATGCAGATTCTTTACTGATTAATAATTGCAATTGTATGACTTTTCTATATAAAGTATATCACGAAAACAAATATTGAAAAAGGTGATCGGGCTAAAAAAAGGAGAATCGGTGATTTTTTGGTATTGGATTAAAATTTTCCTGGTGGGTTATGTAACATTTATTTTGTTAGATTTGCTTTGGTTTGGCCTTATAATGCGGGATTTTTATATTGAACAACTTGCGCATAAAGCCCGAGTTGTGAATAGTGGCTTATTGATACATTGGCCGATTGCATTATTTGTTTGGTTTCTTTTAGTGATTGGGCTTATGGTTTTTGTATTGCCCAAAGTTATAGGTATTTCAGTAATTTATCAATTTTTATACGGTGCATTTTTTGGGCTTGTAGTATATGGCATTTATCAAGGTACCAATTTTGCGATACTCAGTTCATGGCCGTTAATGTTAGTCTGGGTTGATATTGCATGGGGTATGATTATTAATGGTATTATGACTATATTTCTTGCTTATATTTTTCGATGGTTATCATGATTAGTTTTAATTTGTTTTAACATTGTTGCTAGTTTTATACAATTTGCTTGTGAATGTTTAATATCTCCTGGACGTTCTGGTGACAATCTGTAGCCAGCAGAAAATTCTGGAAATTCTTTTTTAAGTTGATTAATAAGTTCAAGTAATGTCTGGCTGGCACCTGTTGCTACATTAAATATAGAGCTTGCAACTAATGGAGTTGGTGCTTGTGCAAGATTGAGGTTAATTTGTGCTACGGTTTGTACTGGAATAAAATCACGTGTTTGTGAGCCGTCACCAAAAATTGTTATAGGATTATTGGTTAGCATATTGAGGCGAAATTTTGCTACCGCACCTGCATAAGCACTATGTGGATTTTGCCGTGGGCCGTAAACATTAAAATACCGTAGTATAATCGATTCTATATTATCGGTGGCATAAAATTGTTTGCAAAGTTGTTCGCCTATTAACTTTGAATGTCCATAAGGAGATTGTGGGCTGCACGGCATTGTTTCAATACATGGTTGATCGCATGGGCCGTAAACTGCTGCAGAAGATGAAAAAACAAATCGTTTTACTTTGTTTTTTTTAGCAGCACGCAATAAATTTAATGTTCCAATGATGTTTGTTTGAAAATATACTTCCGGGTTTTCTATAGATTCTGGCACGCAAATAAGAGCAGCAAGATGAAAAATAATTACTGCATTTTGGGTTGCTTTAAGACAGGTTTCAAAATCATTGATATCACCATTAATAATCGTAACTGAGGATTTTACGGCTTTTAAATTTTCTAAACAACCGGTTGAAAAATTATCAAGTACCGTAACTTGTGCACCATTTTCAATTAATTGCTCAACAATATGTGAACCAATAAATCCAGCACCGCCCGTTACTAAAATAGGTAAGTCTTTAAAAAAAGATTGTGGCATTAAATCCATTCCTTTTGTTTTTCTTGAGAAGGCGTAGGCGACTCATAGTAACTTGTTTTTGCAGGTAAGATAGTTAGTTGTTCAGCAATTTTTTTACCATCTAAAACGGCTTCTTGCATACTTGAATATTTCCATGCACCGTAACGGCCAATTGAGAAAATATGATTGTTAGCAAGCTGATTTAATAACGAAGGCAGATATTTTTCACGCCAAAAATTATAAATAACATACGCATGAGATATATGTATAACTTTTTCTATTAAAATTTCATTATCAGCTATTTTTAGTAGCTTTTTAATTTGATGAAGAGATGCTTGCAATAATAAGTTAATACGTTTTTTTGAGATATTTACGTGTGAAAATTCACCGTATAAAGAGCTACAATTTGCAGGTGCTGTGCTGCGTGCAAAATTATGTGGAAAGCCAACACGGTAAAATGGAAATTGTTTTTCAGGAAAATAAATCCAATGTTTCTCAGAAAGATTGGGACGATTAATGCCGAGATTAAAATTTACTACGCTATTACATTTAAGTTTTGTTAGTGCGTGTTTGAATGTAGTGTTTGGCTTTTCTTTAAGCATATGAATGAAGTTATCTAAAGGTATAGTGTTAATTAGTTGACCAAATTCTTCCTCATGCCCATTAGTAAAACGAATAATTTTTTTATTCATATCGATATGTTCTACCTGATAATTGGTATGAATCGGTGTAGTTAATTGGTTGCGTAATTTATCTATCCAGAATTGAATGCCACCTGATTTGGGATAATAAAAATGAGCATTGTAGCCGATTGTTTCATCAGTATTATCTTGAATTGCCCCTTGGATCATTTCTTGCAATGAAGTTTTTGGTACAAAGCGTCCTGTCCAAGAAGCAGTGATGCCACGCAAATCATAAGAAAAAATTTTTCGCTGAAAAGGAAGAAAAAAATGACGTGCAAAACCAGATCCAAAATTTTGCAGAACCCATTGTGGAAATGAATGTGATTTGTGACGTGACTTTTGCCTTTCAACATAACCTTGAATACATTCTGCAATAACTGATGACGGTAAGCCAAAAAGATTTATTTGAAAGGGGTAGCGCGTAAAAGTATCATGTGAGTAAACAAATGAACGACGATTAATCGTTTCAAGATTGTCAAAGCTTACAATGTCAGCAATAAATTTTTTAAAATAAGGATCACTTGTGTGTAATAAATGCCCTGTAAAGTCAAAAGTAAATCCATTTTGTGTAATCGAACGGCATAAGCCTCCTGCGATTGGTTCTTTTTCAAAAATTGTAAAATCAAAAAAATTTCTTTTTTCTAGATGATATGCCGCAGATAAACCAGTAAGACCTGCACCAACAATCACAATTTTTGCCATACTATTCCTTTTCTTTATTTGGAATAGTTATAAAATCTATAGACAAAAATGTCTAGTGCTAATTATCGATGAGCACGTAAAGAAGGCGAACGCCGTAAATTTACTCTAGGAGCCATTTCTTCTTGATGATGTATGGTAAGTACAAAATCAAAATTATTTGATTTAAAATGATTTGGCACCGGTGGATACGGAGCAGCCGTTTCAACTCCTTTGATTAATAAAGAATCATAAGCTTGATAACCGCTTGGCTTTAATGTCCGTACATCTTGCACTGACCCATCTTTTGCAATGATAATTAAAATCGTTAAAATTAAGTCTTGGCCGGGTGGTATATTTAACTTAGATTGTTGTAAGCGCCATTCATTTTGCATGTACCAAACAAGCTTTTGGATATAGCTAAGATATTTTAAATCTTTAAAATCAGGTTTTTTATTTTCATCTCCTTTACGCTCAAGCCAATCATCACCTTCATTTTTAATACTTTTAAGAAAACCATCAGCAAGGTCGGCAAAAGTGAGTTTACGTGTTGTTGGTCCTGCGGTTTGTTGGTTTTGTGCGGGAATAGATCTCGGCAATTTTTTTGGTGTCATCGATCTTTTTTTTATCATCGAATTAGCAATATCATGTTTGGATTGTTTTTCTTGTTGTATTTGGGTGACTGATGTTTCTTGAGCTTCAATTTGCTTTGAATGCAAATTTTTTATCGAGATACCTTCTGTATTATTTGATGTTTGTATATCTTGTGAAGATGCTTGCTCCATAGATTGTTGAGAAATATTTTTATCTTCATCGTTTTCTTTATCATTTTGTTTATGAATAGGATAAGACTCATTATCGGTTGAATCATAATCATAGCTCGTTTGACTTATTTCAGGTTCTTCTTGGAAGATGATTGGTGCTCCAAATACTGATGCGCGTGGCTTTAATGCCGCAAGATTTGAAGGAGGGATTATATCATTTTTTTGTATTTCTTCTAGCGTTTTTTGCTCAGGAAGTAATGCTTGTTTTTGTTGCATTGTCAATAAAATAAGCGCAAGGCCTATGCCTAAATGTAAGGATATGGAAAGGAGAAACATTAAAAATTTTTCTTGCTCCTCGCGCCTTGCTTCCATTAAAATCCCTTTTTTTCGTACTTTTGGTATACTATTTGATAGGATACCCTATTGAATACATTTGAGTAAATATAGAACATTTTTTATGAATTTTTTATCATCTTCTTTCTATCAACGAGATACAGTTATAGTTGCCAAAGATTTAATGGGCAAAATTTTAGTTAGAGAATATCAAGGGCTATTGCTAAAAGGTATTATCACTGAAACTGAAGCCTATCGAGGACAAGACGATTTAGCAAGCCATGCATACCGTGGTATAACAAAACGAAATCATGCGATGTTTGGCCCTGTTGGCTATGCATATATTTATTTTATTTATGGCACTCATTTTTGTTTAAATGTGGTCGCACGAAAAGAAAATCAAAAAGCTGGAGCAGTTTTAATACGGGCGATTGAGCCCATAGAAAATATTGAGGTTATGCTTAAATTAAGAAATAAAATTGAACATGCACAATTAGCAAATGGTCCAGGAAAATTAACACAAGCGCTGGCCATTACACGGACTCATAATGATATTGATATGAAAAAACAAGGAGAATTATATATAATTAATGGAGATTCAAAAAAACCTATAAAAGCATCAAAGCGTATTGGCATAACAAAGAATATTGATAAATTATGGCGTTTTTCTTTTGATTAATGCCAATTATTTTTAAATTGATAAGTAAGTATCGCATTTATTATTAAGAATTTCGTGTGTTAACTCATCATATGAAAAATTTTCAGGTTGTTCACTTTTTTCATCCGCAAAAAAAATGTTTGAATTGACAGTGTTATTATTACATAAATTTATGAGGAAAGTACGCATTTTCGATGATTGTGCCAAATCAAACGGAATTTTATTTTCAGCATTCATTGTATGCATTAAATCATTATCAAGAAAATATAAATATTCTACTAAATCAAAACGATCTGCGCATACTGCCTCATGAAGAAGGGAGTTGCCTTTATTGTCTTTTATTTTTACATCTAATCCTAGCTTAAGCAAATCTTCAAAAAAAGCTAAAGAGCCATAATGAAATGTAAAAATAAGAATTGTTTGTACTAATGTCGAATCCATTGTCTTAAATAATGCAATATTGTTAGCTATAATGTGATGTTTATTTTGTTTCACTATTTCATACAAGTGATTATTTTTTTCAAAAGCAAAAGTAAGGTGTTGTGCTTTTGCCAAGCTAATAGCGGTTTGATTGCTTTCGTTTTTTATATTTAAAAGATAGGTTTGATTATTTTTTTGTATTTTTTTAAGCAAATAAGGCAGTATGTGAACGCGTTTCAGTTGTAATGCTAAGTGAAGAGGAGTATCTCCTAAATTATCTTGAATGCTAAGATTTGGATTATATTCCAATAAATTTTGAGTGTTTGTTATATCATTAAAATAAACAGCTATATGTAATGGTGTAAATCCAACCTTATTTCTAATATTTTGATTGGCACCATAATAATGCAGGAAATATAGTAATCTTTCTTTGGAAGTTTTGGGAGTATTATCGCGGGGTGTAATTAATGAATGAAGGGGACAATTTTCATCCTTATCATTATTGGGTATATTGGGATTAGCACCTTTTTGTAATAAGTTTTCTGTTAAAGCAAAAAAATCGCAATCGATAGTTTTATTTAGTAGCGTTTTTCCTAGAGAATCCATAGCATCAGGATTATTGATATTAAGACATATTTCTTGAAGTTCTTGGTAATTTTTGGGCCATTGCATAGCATAGAGATTGCAAATGAATAAAAACTGAAATATAACAAAGAAATTTTTAGTCGTGATCATAAAAAATCGCTTTCTATTTTTTTTGTATAACTATTAGCCGAAAAGTATAGAGAGATTTTTTTGATCTATCAAGTTCAATAAAAATGCTCTTATTTTTAAGGTGTTTTATTGAACTTGATAGTTTATTATTATTTCTGCACTATTTATCGTTTTTACCTATTTCTCGATTCATGAGAGATAAAAATATATTCTCAGAATTCTTAGAGAAATGTTTTTTTGCAATTTTTGCTAATAATAAAGTTAATATATTCGTTCTATTAGTTAAAACAATTTTGGTTAATTCTGAACGACCGCATTCAATTGCCGTTTTATTAGCATTGTTTTTTTGATTAAGTAATGTATCTACTGAAATTCCGCGTAATTGGCCTTCAAAAATTATCTGCGGAATTATGGTAGTATTATCAACCATTGCAGCTCTGTGGAGAACGGTATTGCCATTGTTATCTTGTGTATTTAAATTGGCGCCAGCTTCAAGAAGCAATTTAATATTTTGATCAGGATTAGTATTTAAACTTTGTACAAACGTATGCAATGGTGTTTTGCCCTCGTTATTTTGTATATTTGGGTCGGCATTATATTTTAATAATATTTTTGTATGGAGCGAATCATTGAATGTAACTGTTCTATGAAGTAATGTATCGCCAGTTGAATCTTGTTCATTAATATCTGATGCCAGAATGATTTCCATAGCTACCTTATCTTCATTGTAAGGCCAAATTCCTTCATAGCTATGTATTGAGCTGGTAATCAATCCAATTAGCACAATAAATATAAACATTGTCTTTTTCATATTATTTTCCTTTAAAAAATCAAATTGTTAATTTTAGGAGTTCTATTTATCCTGTATTAGTATAGCTTCCCCTGGGTTAAATTACAAATGGGAAGCTTTTTTTGTGTGACTGGAAATAAGATTTTCAGATTCAAAGGGGCTTGCTATTATTTAATTGCTTTGATAAAAACAGATTGGTTTTTTCTGACAACTGACCAGGCAAGGTGAATTTGATGTCCTTTTTGCAGAAATTAATATTGCATATTTCTACTAATTTTTCCTTCTATACTTCATTGCAAAATATAGAAGGAAAAATTTCTTTAATTTTATTTTTTGCCAGTTATTTCTCTAGTGCTAAGAATATCAAAAAGAGTTTTATTTTTTTTGAGGAGTTCTTTTGCTATTTTGCTTATGGTCTTATTTAAATAATCCCGATTCATTAAAAATCCTCGTATTTCTTGCGAGCTAGCAACTTGAGCTGGCGTTTTGCCTTCTTGATTTTTTATATTAAGATATGCATCCACTGGTGTTCCATATGTTAATGCTTCAAATAATATGCGAAAAATTGTTCTTGGCGTTTTATTATGTATTGCTGCGATATGAAGTGGAGTATTACCTGCATTATTTTGAATCAACGGATTTGCTTTATAAAAAAAAAGCATATCAATTAAGCTGTTTAGATAAGGGATATTAAACATTAAAGCTATATGTAATGGTGTATTTCCATTATTATCTATGATGTTTGGATTAGCATTTGATTCCAGTAATAATTTTGCATTGTTTAAATTTGCTTCTTGTAGGGTTGTTGGTCCTAAAAAAATTTGAAGATTAGTGCTACCTTTTGTAAATGCGTGGAGAGGAGTTTCTCCATTATTATTTTGTATATTTGGATCAGCATTCTTATTTAGTAATAATACTGTTGGCTCTAGATTACTTAATTTGACTGCGCGATGCAGCAATGTATCACCATTTTGATCTTTTTCATTGGGATTGATCGTATTATTAATTGCCAAAGTTAACTCATTTGCATCGCTTGGCCAAATTCCTTCATAGCCCTGTATTGGTATTATATTTATAAATAAGATGGCTAATACTATTATTTTTTTCATAAGTTTTTACCTTTCATTCATCTAAATTATTAAGCGAATTTAAATATTTTAATAATCCTTTATTAATTATATCATTTTTATTAAAAAAATTCAAGCTGAAATTTATATAGTTAAGATTGAGATTGATCTAAACAGAAAGCTTTTTTTAACTAAATCGGCTTAATATTCTCTATGAATAAGGGCAGATTGGCCTTTTTTGACGATAGCCCAGGCATGGTGGATTTGATGTTCTTTTTTTTCTGCAGAAAATAAGAATCGCTTAATTTCTTCCAAAAAGCGCTCGGTAGGGGTAAATGGTACTCGCTCTGAAATAAGCCAGTGCATAATCGCCCGTAATTGCATAAATGGATGCAATTTATACAAACTATCAATATCTATAATCCAAGTATTTTCTTTTAAATGAGCGATTGTTTTAAAGCTTTGCTGGGTCAGATCAACTAAAAACGATTCAGTTTGTTGTAAATTATGCATGGTGCGTAAAAAATTTGCATCAAAACGTTCATCACAGGTACGAAGTGCGGGAAGTACTGAAAGACGAATACGATTACGTAAAAATGAAGGGGATTCATTGCTCGGGTCAATAAGATAAGAAATTGTATGGATATTAAGATAATTTATGATATCGGTTTTATTTGTTTGCAAAAGAGGTCTGACATATACGCCATCACGAGGTTTCATTCCAGTTAAACCTGATAATGTAGCGCCGCGAATGAGGCGAATAAAAAAAGTTTCTTCCTGATCTTGTGCATGATGGCCAAGTGCAATGAGGTCAGCATTATATTCTTCTTGCACTTTTTGCAAAAAATAGCGTCGCATACGTCTGCCAATTTCTTCTTTAGAACCTTTTTTTTGCAACGAATCTGGCAAATTAGATGCTTTTTCATGAATAAAAGGAATATTGAGAGCTTCTGTTTTTTCTTTACAAAAGGTAACATCTTGAGCAGAATCAGTGCGCCATTCATGATCTAAATGTGCGGCAATTAATTTAATACGCCCAATTTTATGAAATTCATAGAGGATATGTAATAAAAATACTGAATCAGGACCGCCAGAAAGCCCTAAAATAACTGTATTATTTGGCGGTAATAAGTGATAACGGTCGATAAAATCATGAATATCTTGAATAAATGGGTCGTTATTCATGCTTGTTCATACTCAGGTTTCAAAGCAATATAAATATCAGCTTGAGCAGTATCAAGTGAAATTTTTTTATACACTTCAAAATCATAAGTATACGCACGTTTTAATGGTAATTCCCATATTTGCTGCCAAGTATTAAGAATGAGATCGGGTAATTGACCTTCAATAGAAAATACCCCATAGGTTTGCGCTGGAATATTGATTGCGACCATATCATAGGGAACATTCACCGTATGAACAACTTCAGTTCCCAATATTAGAGTATATTGATTATTAGCATTGTAATTACTATATACAGCCATTGGATAAGCAGGTTCTAGTTTATTGGGAATTTTTTCCATAATTTTTTCTTTACGGAATTTTTCCCAAAATTCTCCAATTTGATAAGAAGCTTGATCAGGTTCAGTTACATCAAGAGAAATACCAATAACATTAGTTGGATTTCTTTTTTTTACTACATAATTCATACTACTTCCTTTTTTTTTTAGACATCGAGATTTTTAACGAATTGACCGTTTTCTTCAATATAGCGTCTGCGACCTTCAACATCATCACCCATTAAAGTACTAAACCATGAATCAGCTTCTAAAGCATCTTCAATAGCAACTTTCAAAAGATTTCTTCGTGAAGCATCCATTGAAGTTTCCCAAAGTTGTTCAGGATTCATTTCACCAAGACCTTTATAGCGTTGTATGTTCATGTATGGCTTACTAATCTCACTAATTGCTTGTATAAGCTGTAAAGTTCCGGTATTAATAATTTTTCTTTCTTTGCCACTAACTTGTAAAGTCCATTCTTGATCTTGAATTACTTCAAGTGGTTGAAGCAAACGCAATAAAACTAAAAGGTCTGGCGAAGAGAAAAACTCAAGGCTTACATTCCATTCGCGAGTTAATCGTTTAAAGACAACATACGGCGGTTGTTCAGTCAGGATTTCTTCATCATCGACTAGTTGTTTCTCTGCCGTATCAATGCGGACCGTGTACTGTTTAAAGTAGTTTTGTAATGATTCAAGCAGTGCGGCAACACCATCTTTTGATTGCCATGGGTTATTGCGTGCAAAAATAACGAGCTGATATAAGTTATCTGATGCAACTTTATATGCGCGCGCAATTTCCTTTAATCTATTTTCGAAGATTTTTAAATCTTTTAATATTTTTTGCCAAATATTTTCTTCTTGTTCTTTTTGTTCAATAAATAATATTGTTTGTTCTTGTGCCCAATCATAAAGAAAATCGATAAATGCTTTTTCATCTTTTAAATATTGTTCTTTTTTGCCAATTTTTGCTTTAAAAAGTGGTGGTTGCGCAATATAAAGGTACCCTTTTTCAATTAACGGTTTCATATAACGAAAGAAAAACGTTAATAATAAAGTACGAATATGTGAACCATCCACATCGGCATCAGTCATAAGAATAATTTTATGATAACGAGCTTTGCTTACATCAAACTCATCACCAATACCACTACCAATAGCTGAAATAAGAGCTCTAATTTCATCGTTGGAAAGCATTTTGTCAAGACGAGATTTTTCCACGTTTAAAATTTTACCTTTGAGGGGCAAAATTGCTTGCGTAAAACGATCACGTGCTTGTTTGGCGGAACCTCCTGCAGAATCACCCTCAACGATAAACAATTCAGTTTTTTCTGGGTTTTCATCTGAACAATCGGCTAATTTACCAGGTAATACTAATCCTTCAAGAGCAGTTTTTCTACGCGTTAAATCTCGTGCTTTTCTTGCAGCATCAGCTGCACGTTTAGCAAGTTCAGCTTTATGTAGAATTGCTTTAGCAATCGCAGGATTTTCTTCAAAGTAAGTATCAAGCGCAGCAAATGTCCATGAATCTACGATACCTTTTACGTCGCTATTACCAAGCTTAGTTTTGGTTTGACCTTCAAATTGTGGCTCTGGAACCTTCATGTTTATAACGCATACAAGGCCTTCGCGTACATTTTCGCTGGAATAACTTTCTCCGGCTTTGAGAATATTAAATTGTGTGCCACGTTTGTTACAAATTTTGGTTAATGCTGTTTTAAAACCGGAAACATGTGTGCCGCCTTCAGCAGTATTAATATTATTTACAAAAGAAAATAGTTGTTCGCCAAAACCATCATTATATTGTAATGCTACTTCTAAAATATAAGCATCATTTTCTTGCTGGAAATAGATAACATTAGGAAATAATGGTTTCTTTTTTGCATTAATGTGTTCTATAAGTGAAACAATACCGCCTTCAAAATAAAACTCATGCTTTTTGCTATTTATTTCATCAATTATAGTAATAGTTAATTGTTTGTTTAAAAATGCAAGTTCACGAAGACGAGCAGATAATGTTTCAAAATTAAATGCAATGGTCTCTGTAAAAATTTCTGGATCGGGATAAAATTTTATAAATGTACCACGCTTATCAGTTTTACCAATAACTTCTAGAGGTCCGAGTGATTTTCCGCGCTCAAAAGATTGTGCATAAATTTTACCATCACGATAAATTTCTAAATCTAAGCGGCGAGAAAGTGCGTTTACAACAGAAATACCTACACCGTGTAAACCACCAGAATATTTATAAGATTCTTTGTCGAATTTTCCACCGGCATGAAGTTTGGTTAAAACAACTTCTGCAGCAGAAATACCTTCTGTTGGATGTATTTCAGTAGGAATACCGCGACCATTATCTTCAACTGAGCAAGAGCCATCAGTATGTAAAATAACTTTAATTTTTGAGCAATGTCCTGCAAGAGCTTCATCTACGGAGTTGTCGACAACTTCATAGACTAAATGATGTAAACCATTTGGCCCAACTGAGCCGATATACATTGCTGGACGTTTTCTAACCGCTTCAAGTCCTTCAAGAACTTGGATAGATCGTGCACCATATTTATTTGAGTTGCTGTTGTTATTATTATCGTTGGAATTATTTGCCATTTTAATCTTGTCTCCTGGAAGGGCAGAATTATTTTCGTATAGATTATTATTGATTCAAGAACTATACTATTCTTACTTGTAGTATAAACAAAAATGATAAATTTGCCAAGACTAATTAATAGTTGCAAATATTCAAACAAGTCTTTGGTAGATGATTTTAGTAAAAATAGTAAGGTAAAAACGTGAAATTACGTCTTATCGCATTAGTAGGCTTTATTTTCTTGGTATTTGGTTTTGTTATTGCAATCCGACTGAGGTCTGGTAGCACTAAAAAATGTTCAAGCAAAATCAATGTTTTATGTACTACAAGTATGATTACTGATGTGGTTAAAGCTATTGGCGGTGAGTGGATATGTGTAAAAGGACTCATGGGACCAGGTGTTGATCCTCATTTATATCGTGCGCGAGAGAGTGATGTCCGAGCTCTTACGCATGCAGATATTATTTTTTACAATGGATTGCATTTAGAAGGGAAAATGACAGATATTTTTAGCAAAATGCGTTCAAAAGTAAAAACAGTTGCAGTAACTGATATTATTAAACAAGATCAATTAATTAATTCCCAATTTGATGGTATATATGATCCACATATTTGGCATGATGTACAATTATGGATAGCGGTCAGTGAATATATAAAAGATGTATTAAGTCTGGTTGATCCCATGCATAAAAATTATTATAAAAAACGTGCTCTATCATATATAAAGCAATTGCATGATTTAAATTCTTATGTAGAAGAACAAGTTAAAAAAATACCACAAAAACAACGTATAATGGTGACAGCACATGATGCTTTTAGCTATTTTGGACGCACTTATGATGTTACTGTAATTGGATTGCAAGGCATAAATACTGATTCTGAAGTGAGCACAAAAGATATCCAAAATTTAGTTGAATATATAGTCGATCATAAAATACCGGCAATATTTGTAGAATCATCAATACCTCAACGCAATATTCAGGCAGTTCAAAAAGCAGTTAGAGCACGTGGTTGGCAAGTAGAAATAGGCCCCGAGCTTTTTTCGGATGCTCTTGGTGATTATAGTTCTGCTGCAGGTACTTACATCGGAATGATAAGACACAATATTGATGCCCTTGTATCCGTTTTAGCAAAATAAAAGCAATAGGTCTTTTTCATGATTCAAGCAATATCTTTGCAACAATATGCAATTATAGTAGAACATTTAACTGTAGCTTATAGCGCGCAGCCAGTATTATGGGATATATCGGTTGCAATAAAAAAAGGAACATTACTTGGTATTATTGGTCCTAATGGCGCAGGTAAAACTACCTTTATTAAAGCGATTCTTGGGCTTGTTAAATCGATTAGTGGGAAAATAAAAATTGATGTTTCAGAATCACCTCGACATGCATTAGCGTATGTTCCTCAGCGGACATTGGTTGACTGGGATTTCCCTATTAATGTTTTTGATGTAGTTCTTATGGGGAGATATGCGCATATTGGATGGATTAAAAGACCGAGTCAAAATGATCGAGCAATTGCTTGGCATGCGCTGGAGCGCGTTGGATTAATTGATTATGCATATCGGCCAATTGGACAGTTGTCGGGCGGCCAACAACAACGGGTATTTTTAGCGCGTGCACTAACTCAAGAAGCTTCAATTTATCTTCTTGATGAACCATTTAATGGAGTAGATATTGCTACTGAAAAAATGATTGTTTCTTTATTAAAGGGATTATGTGCTCAAGGCAAAACAGTAATTGTAGTGCATCATGATTTGCAAACTTTAGCAGAATATTTTGATTGGTTATTGCTTTTAAATACTACTTGTGTAGCTTACGGCCCGCTTGCAGAAGTATTAAAACCGGAATATATGTGTTCTGTTTATGGAGATCGTAATTTATTTAGTACGTTGCAGGTACATAAGGAAACTAATGAGCAATTTGATATTTGATTATACTTTAATAACCGTATTAATGGGTACCGGATTAGTTGGTATTACTGCTGGTGTGTTGGGATGTTTTGCTTTTTTACGTAAACAAAGTTTATTAGCTGATGCAATTTCTCATGCTGCTTTACCCGGGATAGCATTAAGTTTTTTATGTACTCAAAGTAAAAATCCTGTAGTTCTTTTAGCAGGTGGCGCTATAACGGGCGGGATCGGTACGCTTTTAGTGCTTTTTATTACAAATCGAACATCATTAAAAAAGGATACTGCATTAGGATTGGTATTATCAGTTTTTTTTGGATTAGGGCTAGTATTACTAACGCTTATTCAAAAATATTCATTTGCCAATCAAGCTATTTTAAATAAATTTTTGTTTGGCAACGCTTCTACTTTACTGCGAGAAGAAATTGTAGTTATGGCTTTTATTGCTGCCATGCTTATGAGTGCAGTCATTTTTTTTTGGAAAGAATTTTCTATGCTTGCTTTTGATCAAGAATATACTCGTGCCCTTGGATATCCAGTATGGCTCATAGATTTAATACTTACCATTTTATTGGTATGTAGCATTGTAATAGGGTTACAAACAGTAGGTGTTATTTTGATGAGTACATTATTTGTAGCGCCAGCAGCTGCTGCGCGCCAATGGACAACAGTTTTACGGACAATGGTTGTACTTGCTGCATTATTTGGAGCCTTTTCAGGAATGATGGGTGCTTTATTAAGTAGTATTATTGAGCATACGCCAACTGGTCCGGCCATTGTAGTGGTTATAAGCAGTATAGTGCTTGTTTCAATTATATGTGCGCCTCATCGAGGATTATTGTGGCAGGTTCCTTATATTCGTCGTTACATATTATTGCAAAAAAATTTATAAAGTATGGATATAATACAAATTCAAATCATTATTATTGCTTGCCTGGTTTCTATTGTTTCAGTGATTCCTGGAATATTTTTGATATTGCGTGGTGTGGCGCTTATGAGTGATGCTATTAGTCATGCAATTTTATTGGGTATTGTAGTTATGTTCTTAATAGTGCAAAAATTAGAATCACCATTATTAATCATTGGCGCCTGTGGTGCCGGTGTATTAACGGTAGCTTGTATAGAAATGTTAATTAGCATTCGTTGTCTTAAAAAAGATGCTGCAATTGGCATTGTTTTCCCTCTTTTTTTTTCAGTAGGGGTAATTTTAGTAAGTAGGTATGCGCGCAATGTTCATCTGGATACTGACATGATTCTATTAGGAGAAATAGCTTTTGCACCATTTAATAAATTAGTAATTAATGATATTGATTTGGGACCATATGCGATATGGCTTTTGGGAATAATTTTATTAATAAATCTAAGTTTTCTTATTTGTTTTTACAAAGAATTATCGATAACTACTTTTGATCCTGATTTTGCATATGTTTTAGGATTTTCTCCTACATTGGTTTATTATTTATTAATGACTATGACGAGTATAACAACGGTAGGAGCTTTTGATGTGGTTGGCTCGATTGTGGTGGTGGCATTAATGATTACACCGGCAGCAACTGCTTATTTATTAACTAATTGTTTATCGCATATGATTTACCTCAGTATAATTTTTGCAATAATGAGTGCGATAATTGGTTATGGCTTTGCTTACTTGATTGATGTTTCCATTGCTGGTGCGATTGCGACAATTACCGGAATTATTTTTTTAATTGCCTTATTGTTTGCACCGGAAAAGGGAGTAATATCTTCTTTGCTAAATCATCGTAAAAAACGTTTTATGATAGCTAAAGATTTAATTGGTATATATTTATTAAAAAACAAAAAAACATCTATGCAGCAATTATGTGAAATTTATAATTGGTCAATTGAATTTGTAAAAAAATTATTAGATGAAATGAAGCATATGCATTTAATAAAACAGAAAAATAATTTTTTATATTTGACTGATAGAGGAATTGATTATAGTCGTGCAATATTATTAACATTAAAAAGAAGAAATTGAAAATAGTATGCTCGAAACAAAAGATTATTATTTTATGAACCAAGCGCTTATTCAAGCGCAAAAAGCATTTAAAGAAGATGAGGTGCCTGTCGGCGCAATAGTCGTTGATATTGAAGGAAAAATTATTGGTCGTGGTTACAATCAAGTAGAAAAAAAACATCAACAACTTGCACATGCCGAGGTCAATGCAATTGCACAAGCTTGCAAAAAAAGAGGCGATTGGCGTTTAGATGGTTGTTGGCTTTATGTTACGCTGGAGCCATGTATGATGTGTATGGGGCTTATTCGATTAAGCAGGCTGCAAGGAGTAGTTTTTGGAACAAAGTCGAAGCTTTTTGGATACCAGCTTGACAAGGAAGGGCAGATTTCGCTATACAATAAAGACATTGAAATCAAAGAAGGAATATTAGCGCAAGAAGCGGCTGATATTTTAAAACAATTTTTTAAACAAAAAAGGAAAATAGAGTGACTGAAGTAAAAAAAAATGGTGATCATAATAAGCAGATTGAATCGATAAAAAGAAAATTGCTGGAACGAAAAAGTGAGCTGGAACAGCAATTAGCAGATCTCTACCAAAAACAGGAGCAACCTGATACGGTACAAGATCCTGGCGATCAAGCGCAATCCTTATCTTTAGAGACACTTAAAATTTCTTTACAGGATACTGAACTTGATGAATATAATCGAATCAGACAAGCATTAAAAATGATAGAGCAAGGTACTTATGGTATCTGTATAGATTGTGATCAGCCAATTTCTGAAAAACGATTAAAATTATATCCTAATGCGACTCGATGCCTTGTTTGTCAGGAAATTTTAGAAGAAAGACGGCACGAAGTTTTATAAAAGCTTATTTTCATAGAATCAAAAAAACAGTATAATAAGTGCTACGAGCCGATGTAGCTCAGCTGGTAGAGCAATTGATTCGTAATCAATAGGCCGTCGGTTCAAATCCGATCATCGGCTCCATAAGATTATTTGGCTCTTTTAAGTAATTATGCTATACTGAGTGAAATTAGAACGCATACATGATATTTTTTAGTTATTTAAGGCAGGTTGGATACATGAAAACTGAAAAAACAGTAAAAAAGACAACAAAAGCAAAAAGTGAGAAGAGGCTTCCTTTGGCGCATAGCGTTGGCCGAAGAAAAACAGCAACTGCTCGTATTTGGTTACGTCAGGGATCTGGTAGCATTGTAGTAAATGGAAAAAAGTATACTGATTATTTTGATACCGAAGTAGCTCGCTTAGAAGCCGCTCGTGCATTCCAAGTGATACCTGCAGCAGCAAGCTATGATGTTGAAGTATTAGTACGAGGTGGTGGCCTTAAAGGGCAAGCTGGCGCAGTAAAGCTTGGTGTAGCTCGCGCATTGCTTTCAATTCATGAAGGAATGCGGCCTACTTTACGTGAGCATGATTTGCTTACGGTTGATTCTCGTCAAAAAGAACGAAAAAAATATGGACAACGTGGTGCGCGTCGTAAATTCCAATTTGTGAAGCGTTAATCCATCGAGTAGTTTTGTTTGAAACATTTATGTAAAAAGGATTGAAGTATCCCATGTGTGGAGTAGTTGGTTACATTGGGAAACAAAGTAGTAGAGCTATAGTTATTGAGGGCCTGCAGCGTTTGGAATATCGAGGATATGATTCTGCAGGTTTTGCTTGTTTAAATAATCAAAAAATTTCCTGTCTTAAAGCAACTGGTCAATTGGCTAATCTTATTCATAAGCTTGAAGAGGAATCAATAGATGGTCTGGTTGGCATAGGGCATACGCGTTGGGCTACGCATGGAGCTATATCTGATTCAAACGCTCACCCACAATTCGATTGTAAAAAAAATATTGCAGTAGTGCACAATGGCATTATTGAAAATTATAATCATATCAAACAAAAATTAATGGCTACAGGACACGAGTTTATTTCACAAACTGATACAGAAGTTATTGCGCATCTTTTTGAAGCTATTAATCAAGAAACCTTATTAGAAGATATACAAACTATTATTACGCAATTAAGTGGTGCATACGCTTGTATGGTAATAAATATTCAAATACCTGATACTATTATTGCCATTAGAAAGGGATCGCCCTTATGTATTGGGGTAGGTGAAAACGAGAAATTTATTGGATCTGACCCTTTTGCTTTTGCGCGATATACCAATAAAGTAATTTTTTTGCCAGATGAAAGTATTGCATTGATCGAAAAAGATGCCGTATCTATTTATCACTTTAATGGGCAAAAAATTACTATGCCAATAACACAGGTTGATATAGATTGGCGTGACAATGAAAAGAATGGGTACGATCATTATATGCTCAAAGAAATTCATGAGCAAAAATCGAGTATTCATGCGACCTTATCATATTGCCGTTCGCTTGGTGCAGAAAAAATATGGGATCAGTTACAAATATCGCGTGATAAAATAAAAAATTTACGTTCTTTATGTTTGATTGGTTGTGGTACTTCTTGGCATGCGGGCCGAATAGCGCAATTTTTTTTCGAACAAATATGTCAAATTCCTACACGTGTTTTACTTGCCTCTGAGTGCCGTTATATACCATTTTTTCCGGAAGAAAATAGTGTCTATATTGGTATATCCCAATCGGGAGAGACCGCAGATACATTAGAATGTTTGCGATTAATAAATAGCTTTGATTTAATAACTTTAAGTGTAACGAATGTTTCTTCAAGTACGATGGCTCGTGAAACGAATGGTTTTTTACTCACAAAAGCGGGACAAGAAATTGCGGTAGCATCAACAAAAGCATTTAGTACTCAATTAGTTGTTTTGTATTGGTTAGCCCATTATATTGCACTAGAAAAAAATTTAATAACATCAGATCAAGTAAATAAAGCATATGATGATCTATTAATAACGGCAGAAATATTAGAAAGCACGATTGAGAAATATAAATATATTATCGAAAATAAACTTGCTCCTTATTATGCGCAATTCAAGCGATTTATCTTTCTTGGTCGCCATATTAGTTATCCTTTTGCTATGGAAGCAGCATTAAAGTTAAAAGAAATATCATATATTTTTTCACAATGTTATCCGGCGGGAGAGCTAAAGCATGGGCCAATTGCTTTACTTGATAAAGAAACGCCTGTTGTGCTTTTTTCTAATTTAGAAGATCATATTTATCAAAAAGTTTTATCGAATGCACAAGAAGTAAAAGCACGTGATGCGCATATCATTGCATTTGTATTTGAAGGGCAAGAAGAATTGCAAAATTTAGCTGATTTTTCATTTGTAATACCACGTGTTAATCCATTATTGGCTCCATTAGCTATGACTGGTTTAATGCAATTTTGGGTATATCAAATTGCAAAAGAACTTGGATGTCCTATTGATAAGCCAAGAAATTTAGCAAAATCAGTTACGGTTGAGTAGTAAAATTTATTAAAAAAGAGTAATAATTGAAGAAAAAGATTCTTTTTTTAAATGGATCTTTACGCGATTATCGAGAACTTGCAAAAAAATTTATTCAAGATAACTATACCATTATTTTTGAGCAAACAAGCAATAAGCTTTTTGAACATTTATGCAATCAACATTCTTTACAAGAAGTTGATTCATTAATACATAGATTCATAAAAGATTTTAGTGATTTATGCATACAAGAAAATATTGCTGGCATTGTGAGCAAAGCGGATTATCCTACCAATATTTTGAAAGTTGCATTAACTGAAGCGTTGCAATTACCAGGGCCCTCATTGCAAACGGTACTTTCATTGGAACATAAATTTTCTGCCAGGTTGATTCAAAAAGAACATGTACCAGAAGCGGTGCCCTTTTTTATGTTAATTAATCCTGATGTATTTGATTTAAATACAAATTCGATAGAATTTCCATGCATGGTAAAACCAGTAAAATCTTCTTTTAGTCGGAATGTACATATTGTTTCCAATGTAGATGAGCTTGCCTATTCTTTAAAAAATGCGCGCTTTCCTATTTCATTTCTTCATCCGTTTAATTTTTTTTTAAGTAAATATCTTACTTTATCAGAGTATGATGGATCTCATCTTATTGCTGAATCGTTATTAACTGGTTACCAAATAACGGTTGAAGGATTTGTGTATAAGGGCAAAATCACTATTTTGGGAATTGTTGATTCAATAATGTATCCTGGTACTATTTCATTTGAACGATTTGAATATCCATCTTCACTTGAACATCCAGTGCAAGACCGTATGTGTGCATTAGTAAGTAGATTAATGCAGCATATTGATTTTGATAATTCACTATTTAATGTTGAATGTGTGTATAATCCTTCTATGGATCAAATACATATTATTGAAATTAATCCTCGTATTAGTTCACAATTTGCCGATCTTTTTGAACGAGTAGATGGAATAAATACCTATCGTATTTTACTTGATTTAGCGGTAGGCAGAAAACCAGAAGTAAAAAGAAAAGAAGGCCAATTTAATATAGCAGCAAGCTGTGTGTTACGATTATTTGAAGATCAATTTGTAGAAAAAATTCCTTCAAAAAGTAATTTAAAATATTTAGTAGATTTATTTCCGGATATGCATGTTGAAATTTATGCCAAAGAAGGTAAAAAATTATCTGCGGTAGATGAATTACAAGATGGTAAAAGCTTTCGTTATGGCATTATAAATCTTGGTGCATTTGATCATGAAGATTTAATGATTAAATTTCATACTGCTGAAAAAATACTCGATTTTAAGTTTAAATCGATTTAGTTATTGCTGATTTTTTTTAGTTTGTTAAAAAAAATAATTGAAATATCAATCTACTTCTTGGTAATCGGTATATTCTTCTGGATTTTTCATCTGTTGTGTTGTCTCAAGTAAAGAATTCATTGCTAATTGACCTGAATTAAGTGTAAATGCTAATACGCGAATGAAACCATAAAATATAATTGCACATGTGATTATATCAATATAAGTGTTTGAGTATTGCCCTATTTTTAATAATTTTGATTCAGGAACATCTAAATATTTTAATAGTTGAGAACCATCATTTGTTAAAGCAGTATTTGGTATTAGATTGTATATGCTTTGATGAATTCCATGAAATAATATGCTTTTCATTATTGGATGATAATGCATATTAAATGGTTTCTTTTTAAATTTTGCAAAAGCTGTTTGCATATTTTTTTCTTTTTTATATTGTTTCCAAAAGTTAAGACCAAAAAAAGAAAATGTATTAAACGCTAATCCACTTAATGGTCCTGCAGCAAAACATGCAGCAAGTTTAATTTTGTCATAATAATTTTTAGTAATTAAAGACACAAAAGTTTGTCCAGCAAAAGGATTTGAAGGGTTGATTACGATTTTAGTTGCGCTTCCTGGAAAGAAAAAATTAAATGTACCGTAATGACCCAGTTCATGAGCAAAGGTTTCTGCTATAATTACTGGATAAGCACAAAGTAAATCAATAAAGTCATTGTTTAATTGTTTATTTGTCCGTTTTTGAATTTCTTTTTGAATGTCTTCTTGAGTAAGCATCTTACTTTTTCTAAAATCAAGATTAATCGAATTAAATAAACCATAACCTTCACCAGGTATTCTTTGTTCCGCATGTTTTTCAGCTTCTTTTATAAGATTGGAAGCAGAAAGTTTATTTTCTGATATTGAAAGTATAGTATTAGATATGGTTAATATTCCTACGAAAATTAATACATATTTTTTAGACATAATAACCGCCATTTATAATTTTCAATTAAAATTCTATCTGATAATAATATTAACGAAAAATAATGATTTAGTCAAAAGGGTTTACGGTAGTATTTAATAATAAATATCAAATTTAAAAAAAAGAATCATATAAGTGATATAAAATCTATATCAACACTGATGTGGGTTTTCAAATAGAAAATAATTTTTGTACTCAGCAAAGAATGGGTAATGTGTGATTCATTTCTTTGATTTTGCATGGAGAACTAAAAAAAGAGAGGAGGTTATTTTTGAGATATTTCTGCTATACTCAAACGTCTACACTCTTTTCTTTGTGGCGGATGTTGTGACACAAGGGCAAAAACAAACAAAAAAACGAGACCCGATGCCACTGAAGTTGCAATGCGATATCGAAATTTTTTACTCATATTACCTATTAATAAAATGAATATTTTTATCTTTTGATAATAGTGATAGTACTCCTAATAATGCATTTGTCAACATATCTCAAAGCCAAAAAATCCTCCATTTTTAAGCAATATTAAATAGTTATTTCTTCAATATAAACTCTATCTTTTGGCGTATAAAGCCTCTCTAGAAGTGTTATTGCTTCTTTTCTCGTTTTAACCTTCTCAGGAAAAGCTTTTTTTGCCATATCGAGCATTTCCAATAAACGTAAAGTACTCAAAATTAAATAATCGGTAGAAATGATATCTTGTTTTTTTTCATACCATGATTTTTCAGGGTCTTTTTTGACTTTTTGTTGATTTTTAGCCATAGGATTAGCATTTTCTTGGTCTAATTTGATGGCATTTTTAAGAGCGCTTTCCCGTCCAAAAGTGTTATTAAACCACATAGCTTCTTGAGAGGGCGGCATTTTTGCTGCAATAGCAAAATCAGGAATGATCCCTATGCCTTGAATTGATTGACCATTCGGAAGATAATACAACGCTATGCTAAGTTTCATGGCACAATCATTGCTCACTGGAATAATTTCTTGTACTGAGCCTTTGCCAAAAGTTATATCACCTACAATGAATACAAAAGGATGGCAGTTTCCTTTATTAGAATCCGCATGGATTTGCAAACAGCCCGCTAAAATTTCGGCAGCTGAGGCTGTATAGTTATTTACTAAAATAAAAATTGGTGTTGAGCGATTAGTCAAAACAGGTTCTTTGGAAGTGGCATAGCGATCTATTTCTTTATCATCGCGTCCTTTGGTAGTTACTACTAAGCTATCCTTATCTAAAAAAAGTCCTGCAATATCAACAACGGCATTTAATAAACCGCCAGAATTATTACGTAAATCAAGTATAAGCCCTTTAGACTGTTGATTTTGAATTTTTTTAAGTAATTCTTCAACTTGGCGAATGGAATTTTCGGTAAACATATTCAAGCAAAGGTAATAAGCATTATGATCTTTAAGATAATAACAGAGTGCATTGGGTTCTTTTACGATATCGCGTGTTATAGTAAAATCAAGATGACGAGTAGTATCGCTGCGCTGAATTTTTACATTAACAGTAGTATTGCATTTGCCTTTTAATTTACCAATTGCTTCCTCAAGTGTCATGCCTCTGACTGGTTGATTATCAATTTCAATAATTTTATCTTCTGCTTTGATATTAACTTTGTCTGCGGGCCCAGTAGGAATAGTATCAATGATACGTAAAAATTCATCATCGGTTTCCATGGTGTTATCCACTATTATCCCAATTCCACAAAGTTCTCCTTTAGTAGACTGAATAATATCTTCATACGATTTTTTATCTAGAAAAGCAGAATGCGGGTCAAGGCTTTTAGTAAAAGCTACAATGGCATTAACCATAGGTTTAGATGGATCTGTAAGCTGATAATGCTTTGTATGTACTAAATGAAATGCTTCAGCCATTGTTTTTGACCATTCATAAATTCCTTTATCAAAATTTATTGGTGATTGTGTTTGATCAGCCGTGGGTTGTTGAGGAAGAAAAAGAAGAAAGAAAATGCTTGCGATACCGATAACAGATAATAAATTTTTATTCATATTAAACTCCTTGTTTCATGCAATTTACCGTAGTCTAATATGAGTGAATATAAAAAAACAATAATGAGCGGGAAAATAGCTGGCAAAAGTATTTTGCTCCTGCCAGCTTATCGTATTTCTATGAATTGCGCGTTAAGAGTTTTTTATTAAAAAGATTTTTAATTGATTCACCGATTATTGAAGCACTTTTTTGCGTATAACCACCTGAGAGCGTCATGCAAAGTGGTATATTATTACTTTTTGCCTGCTTGAACACAAATTCATCGCGGTCAATAATTCCTTGTTTGCTTAATTTTAACATGCCTAAAGGATCTTCTTCAAAGCAATCCGTACCAGCATTGTAAAAGATTATATCTGGATTTTTTCCATGAATTTTTTTAAATTCTTCCAGTGCATTAGGCAATATTTTTTTCAAACTAGATAGATATTTCTTATTACAATCTGGACAAGATTTCTGAGATTCTTGATGCATGATCATTTTAAAATCATCGCGATCATAAGCATATTTAAGATGTTTTGAGCAATACAAATCATTTAAAGAAGGTTTTGCGCTAATTCGAGTGGGTAGTTTATATTCATAGGGATAATTAAATTCATTAAAAAAATCGATGAAATATATATTCTTATCTTTCTTTAATATCGATTCTACGCCATTACCTTGATGGGCATCTAAATCAATATAAAGCACTGTTAAATTTCCATTTTTTTCTCGAAGTTTTTTGATTGCTAATGGAATATCAGCATATACACAAAAGCCCCCACCTGATTTTGCTTTAGCATGGTGATAGCCACCACTAAGATTAATTGCCCATCCATGTTTTAAAGCCAACTGCGCTGCATCAATAGTTCCTTGCGTTGCCAACCGCATGGGGTAAAGTAATCTATTTTTGAGTAAAAAATTAGGCACATATTTTAATACAGAAATCTCAGTAATTTCAGCCAGAGTTAATGAAGAATTTAATGACTCTAAATATTCAGGAGTATGTACTTTTGCTAAATCCTCGTCAGATACAGGGATTTCTGGTTTATAAAATTGATTTTCAGTAAGCTTTAATTGTTTGCATAAATGCTTAAAAACTTTACCATATTTTTTGGATTCAAAAGGATGTATGTTCTCAAGGCCAAAAAAACCTATATTATAATCGGGATGATATACGATTGGTATTTTATTTTTTGGTTGATCTTTAGAATCATTTACTTTTTTAGAAAGCCAAGAGAAATTTATCATTTGCCAAAACCCAACAAAAGTATGTATTGCTTTTTGTTTAACGTATTGAAAGTGATTTGATGGTTCCGCTGATTGTGCTTGAAAACTACTAAAAATAATTAAAAAAATTAAAGATTTAAATGTATTTACTTTGCTCATTAGTACTTCCTCTATAAAATTATATCAAGATATATTCGATCTTAGCATAAATAAATATTATGCAAATCGGGTAAAGTATTTTTTCTAACTGGAATTTTATAATAGGTAATTAACAAATATCTTGAACTTTATTATATGGATATGTTATTGATTAACTGAAATTAAACATTTAATCGAAATAATAATATGAATGAAAAAAAAATAGAAATAGTGGTAGTAACTGGTTACTCGGGAGCTGGCAAAAGTACCGTGCTTCGTGTTTTGGAAGATGTTGGATTTTTTTGTGTTGATAATTTGCCTAGTGCTTTATTACGTTCTTTTTTTCAATTAATTGATAACACACAAATTGTGGCACATAGTTTTGGATTAGGCCTTGATATTCGCAGTGGTGATTCTATTGAAGAGTTAGTTGTAGCGTTAAAAGAGTATGCTGAGTTAACTCATTATTCAATAAAAATTATATTTTTAACGGCTAATAATCACGTTATATTAAAACGTTTTCAAGAAACGCGTCGCAATCATCCTTTGGGTTCAATAATGCAAATCGATGCGGCGATAGATTATGAAAAAGGAAAACTAGCGCCTTTGCTTGAAATAGCTGATAAAGCAATTGCCACTGATCAATTAACTAGTCAACAATTACGGCAATTGATACGTGCTTTATTTGTAGAATCTTCGCAGAGCAATTTAGTGGTGAACTTGATGTCTTTTGGTTTTAAATATGGAATGCCAAATGATTGTAATTTTGTGTATGATGTGCGTTCATTACCAAATCCTTATTTTATTCCTGCGCTGCGATCTTTTAATGGCACACAAGAACCCATTCAAGAATATTTATTTGCTCAGCAGGTGGTACAAGAATATTGGCAAAAATTAATTGAATTTTTTCGATATACTATAGAAAAATCTGATCATGAAGGAAGGTGTTTTATTACGATTGCCATTGGTTGTACCGGTGGGCGGCATAGATCAGTTGCCTTCATACATAAACTCAGTGCACAGGAAATAGATAAAGTAAAATTTATTGTAACTCATAGAGATATTGATCGAGACCATTATTAATTAGTATAAAGAATAATATGAAGTTAATAATGAGAAATATTTTTTTTAGTCTTGAGTTGATAACTATTTTATTTTTTTATTTTTTTGGTACACATGGATTACCGGTGCTTTTTCGTACAAAGCAAGAAAATAAACAAGTTGAGCAAGAAATTAGACAATTGCAAGAAGAAATTGTTAATTTAGAACAATTAATTTATGCATGGAAAAAATACCCATTTTATAAAGAAAAAATTGCGCGCGAACAATTACAAATGGCTTGTGCCGATGAAAATATTTATATAATATCGAAACATTAAGACAGACATTGATAAAAACTAAATATATTACTTGCAAGGCTCGGTATCTTTTATGTCAATTCATTCGATTATGCAACAAAAAGGATATTAATGAATATAGATAAATTTTTTGCATTTTATTCCCTTACTCTTTTGATAATTTTTTCTTGCTCATTGTATACTCATGAACCAATAGAATATACTGATAGGGAATGGGATTATTTAGAAAAGATGCTTATTATTAAACCGGCTCAAGATGCTCACGATAAAGTTTCTCAAAGTAGGCTTTTTAGGCTATTTCGTGGTTTAAGTATAACTGGACTTATAGCTCCATGGTTTATAGTAGATGTAAAAAACTATAACGGTATTATGCCAATATGGCATATTTGCTTTTGGCCTGGATTTATATATTTTATCAAATGTCAAAATCGAGAATATAAGAAATTAATTTATGAAAGTTTCTTTGAAATCGTAGAACAATGGCCTAAGCATAAAAAATATATTCCTGAATGTTTCCATCCAGTATTGAATGACTGTTTTGAATTTTTTCGTACTCATGGCAGTAAAGATCCTGAATGGCAAAAAAAAGCTAATGCTATAATTGATGTGCTTCACCAAGCAATAAAAAATCATTTTGTGCACAAGTATTATCGTTTGAGTTTATTTATTTTTCTTGATTACTTCCGTTTTTAAAATTATAAAATCATCAATATTCTCTTTTTCTTCTAAATATTCTTTTGGGCTAAAAATTTTATATTCAAATTCATCATTTAATATTTTAGCTGATTCTAAAATCTCTTTTAATTGATTTTCCAAAGTTTACTCTTATACAAATTTTATAAATCTCTTTTTTTCCACCATTGATCTGTTTTAAATTCTTCTGGCAAATTTTTATTTTTTTTTATGTCAAAAATACAAAGTTCGAGATTATATTCACTCTTTAAAATTTCAAAATATTCGTCCCGTAAGTCTTTAGGAAATTTTTCTCCACACCAGGGACAATAATTAACTGCCTGAACAATGTGTTTATTATCTTTGGAAGCGATAAAAAATTCTCTTATTTTTGGAGAATAACCAAGTGGTGATCTTAAATCGCTTACTGATTCTTTTAGAATATCGCAACAAAAATTATTATTTTTCATTTTAAAATCCTTAAAATGAGATTCTTCTATTTAAATTAATTTTTTTATTTGGCGTTCCATTTAAATTTAAAACGGTTTTTGCTCTATTTTTATGATCAAAAACTTCTATATGATCTAAATGTAGCTTATCAAGATAGAATATATCGCCTTTTTTAAGATCAGGGTGGTTAATTTTTTCAATGATACGATACATTTGTGTTCCTTTTATTTTCTCAACTTTGCCTTTCAATAACTTGCCAAAGTCAGTTTCAAAAAACTCATACATATTTCTAATTTTTAGAATTTGAGCAGTTCCTTTAATTTTATCTTTGGCTTTTTCCATCAAATCAAACAAATTCTTGCCCGCTTCTTCAGCAATTTGTGTTTGAATTGGCAGTTGAATGCCTTCAGGGGTCACGGGAATTCTTTGCGGCGCATGGTTTTCTATTGCTTTAATAGCTTTTTTAGCACGGCCTTTTGCATCTCTTAAGAAGTTATGAGTAACTTTTGTTAGTTTACCGGTTAGATACATTTCAACACCAAAAGAAGTTACCTCACGCGCTACATCTCTAACTGTTGCTTGTTTCAATCTTTCTTGCAGTGCATTATAAAGCGCTAGAGCTTTTGGTTGGAGGGTTTGATATTTATCTAAATCAGTGCCAGCCTCAAAAACAAAATTTATAACTTTGCCAAGACCTTTGCCTGCGGCAGTGATAAGATCGGTCATATTTTTGATAGTTTCTATGGGATGTAAAATTGTGTTAGCGGTATTGCCAATGCCTTGTGCTGCTCCTTCTGCAATGCCAATACCGCAATCGAGCAATCCCCAACAACAATCAGCTATGGTTATTGCTTTTGCGATTGCACCAGCGCGATTATATTCCCGACCAACATCAGCAAATTGAACAATATGTTGCGATAGATTCTTCACTTCGGGTTTTTGATAGTGTTTTTTATATAACCAACCTGCTTTATCAATGATGTTTATAAATTCTTGATGGAGCTTATGCTGTACACTATTACCATAAAACTGATCAAATTCAGTGTTTTTAATACCACATTCTGTTAATAAATATTTTGAATCAGCCGAAACTAAATAACCTTCGGAATATTTATAAAGATTGTTCAATTCAGGATTCGATTTAACAATATCTCTTAATGTATTTTTTGGCTCATCTGGAAATAATGCAAAATCATTATTGTTTTCTTTTTCTATTAATTCATTATTCGATGATGTTATTTCTTCTTTGGAAGTTTCTTTTTGTGTATTATTTTTTGGTAAAGCCTGCAGCAATTTATCTAGTTTAGGTGTTATTTTTATTAAATGATTTTTGGCTTCTAGATTATTGTATCGTATTGCTTCATTCCATAGGGTATCCAAATTGTGAACGGTAGTTTGCATTGCAATTTTCTCTGATTGCAAAAGATTTTTATTTTGTAATAAATTAGCAACTGATGCAGCACATCTAATTAATTTGGGTTGTATCTGAACCAATTCCTTATTATGTGGTTGAATGGCTAAATTTGCACATATTAATGCTTCATTGGTGTTAAGTTGATAGGTGCCATCTGCGCAAGCTTTGGCCATTTTACTAAAATCTTGCCAATTATCACCTTCTCCGCAAGCCTTTATTATATAATCGATACCTCTATTAACTACTTGTCTTGAACAAGGATCATCAATTTTCATTCGCGCTAACTTAAATAACGATATGCGTTCCTGTGCATGAATTTGATTACCAATAGTTGAAGGAATCTGAATGTTTTTAATTTCTTCATTGTAGCTAAAAATTTTCGGTAATCCATTTTCATAAAATAAATTATACGTATCGGATTTATTTTTATTTGTCTGATCTAGATATATTTCATGCGCTAATTTTTCAGCAATTACTAATGGTTCATGTTTGCTAAGAAGATCAACAATTTTATAAGTATTATGTTGTAACCTTGGTGAAATATTATGTATGCCTAAATTATTAAGTACTTGTTTATGTGCTTCATAGCGATACCCGAGAGCTTCATTACTATTTATATTAACTCTTGAAATGCCACCCTCATTAATAGGCGTTTTTTTGAATTGTTCATATAAAGGGTCATTTTTATATTTATGGTCGATTCCATAAATATCATATCGCGCACTAAATCGATTATCGTAAATGTTTCTAATTTTACTATAATGGTTGAATTCTCTTCCTGAAACAAACCATCCTTCTTTATTTTTAGATGCTTCTTGATAATGCAAAACTATTTCAGCTGCTTTATTAACATCAGTATCTTTTTTTTTACAATAATTGATTACTTTTGCAATATCTCGATTAAATTGATTAGATCTAATTTGTTGTTCAAATTCACTAACCATCTCGTAAGGTTGTGATTGGTTCAAATCTTTTACTATTGATGAAGGATCTTTATGCCAATCATCTACAATTTTATCAAAGTCATTCATCAACTTTTGCATTTTTTCAGCATCAGTATTGCAAGTAATACCTCTAAATTCGCCTTTAGAGTCAAATAAAATTTTTTGCATTTCTTGTTTGATTGGCTTAAAAGCTCGGTTTAATTCTGTACTTGCAGAAATTGATAAATTGCTCGCAGAAAATTGTTTTTCTAGCTGAAATGGTTTAATGCAATGATTTTGAGATTCTTGAAATACAGAACGAACTTGTGCAATCTGACTATCAACTATCTCTAATTTGCTTTCTATTTGCCTTGACCAATATTGATCTTTAATTAACTGATGATATAAATGTTGATCAAGTTGTTTTTGCATGGAAAGATCAAGATGTTTTGATTGATGAGCGTTGCTTAAATGAGTTGATATATTGAAATGCATATTAGAGGAAGGCTGTTGCATCGTAACATTTGAAGAAGAGGGATTACTCATTTGCATATATGCTTGCGATGATGCCGGTCTATCTACTGTAATGCCTAAATTATTACTAGGTAAACTTGATTGGAAAACCGAAGAATTAACTTGCGAAGATCTCATTGTTGCCTGAGAAAAAGCTGATCGCAGCATTTCTTGATTAAATTGATCCATTCCTGTTAAATTACCTGCAAATATTAATAAAATTAAAATAAATAACATTAATATCTCTATTTTGGTTTTGGTAAAGGTAAGTTTATTTTACTGCTTAATCCATATGCGATATAACCTCCAAGAGCAAAAAATGCTCCCTGAGAAAATGTATAAGCAGCTTCTTTTCCTCTATCCCAACAATACCAAACTTTCTCGTCTAAATATTTATAATAATATTTTTTATAAAAAGGTAATTGTTCTAGATCAACAAATTCTGTTAATTGGTTATTGTTGTTATTCAGTTGTATTAATTGACTTAATTTTTCTAGTTGCTTTGATTGTTGTTCATTGATTAATTTTGCATGATCTAATTGATCTGTTGCAATTTCTTTTGACTGTATTAAGTTTAACTTGCCCATATAATATTGAAGTGCTAAGTTTCCAGTTATTTGTAACAAAGTGGGCCAATGTTGACTTAAATTTTGTTTAATTATAGAAGAGGTTGATTTTTCGAATATTAAATTTGCATTTTTAGCATTATTTAAAGCTTTTTCTAAATCACTAATAAAATACTTTTTTTCTTTATCAGATAGATTTTTATTATTAATTCTTTTATTTGCATAAAAATTAGCCTTTTCTACAAGCTCTTGTAATTCACGTGAGGGTAAATGCCTAACCTTCTTGGCAAAGCGAGTAATCTCTATATCAGATAAATTGTGCTCAGGTAATAAGTAATATTTAATTATTTGCTTTTTTATATATATAGATGGTATAGAAATAATATAATTATTATTAAAAAATCGACTTTTTAAAGATTCTGGCAATGTTTTAGGATCATTAATAGTAGCAATAATCAAAATATTATCTTTTGATTTGCATTGGTCTAATAATGATAAAAAATGCTGAATAATTCCGGTTTCTGGATCATTAGCTTGACCATGACGATCAGTCATCCCACTCAATTCATCAAAAATAAACGCCATTTTATCAGATGTGTTTAAAGAATATTGAAAAAGTCTACTTAAGTTTTGAATACCAGAGTTCTTAAACTCATTAGCAATACCAGCAGTAGATATAAATTTGTATGGCATACCAGCATTCTGGGCAATTACTTTTGCTAATATTGACTTCCCACATCCTGGTTGACCAACTAATAGAAATTTACGTGGAATATATTTTCTTGCATTGTAGTTAAATATCTGAATATTTTTTTCTTCATTAGAGATTTTTTTATATTCTTCTATTATTTCTCGCAATTCTTTCGGTGTATTTTCAATTACTAATTTTTCAAATTCAGGATCAATTGTTTGGTCTTGGTTGCTTTCTGATAAAATGCCTAAGTTATTATATTGATTATTTTGATAACTATTATCAAAGTTTGTTTGTGTCGCAGCTTCCTTAAAAGACTTTTGATTTATAGTTGCTGCTTTGGATTCAATATTAAAATCTTGAAATAAATCTTCAACTTCCATTGCATTTAACATTGTTATAGAAGTGAAAATTAAAAATATCCAAATATTAACGTTAGCTTTTTTCATATTTTTCCCTTATTTAAAAATTATCCTTTTTATATTGCTCTCAAATGACAACTATTTATTCCTGATTTTATAATCTTTGTCAAACAAAATTTAAACTTTGTTAGTAATAAAAAGATGTCTTTTCATATTGATAAATTTCAAAAAAATTATATCAGCTTTATTTAGAGTAAAAAATCGATATACATTTACTCGCAGAATCAAATATGAAAATTTTCTTGCAAGAAAGCCTTTTAACATTTATCTTTTTCTTCAACTCATACCAATAACTACAAAAAGGATATCAATGTACTTAGAAAAATATTTCGCTTTTTCTTTTCTTGTTTTCACATTAATTGGAAGCAGTTTATATGCCAGCGAACCGTTAGCATTTATTCATCGAGAGTGGGATTATATAGAAGAAGTTTTGATAATAAAACCGATGGAAGATGCGCAAACTAAATTAAAACACCATAAATGGTTGGCACCGTTGTTTGGTGCCGGTGTTAGCAGTTTCACGAGTTATAAATTTCTACAACATATTTTGTATCCATATTACAAATCCGATGAATCATCTAGAGAAATTTTAGATTATATTATGCCATTATATGGTGGACTTTTTGGTTTTTTACTTGGTAATAAGTTTTATTGCCGATATAGAAATATGGTATTTGAGCAATTTGTTTATGAAAATTTCCTTACTATCATCGAGCAATGGCCAAAACATCAAAAATATATACCTGCATGTTTTCATGCTGCATTTAATGAATGTGTAGAATTGTTCCATATTCATGGCAGCAATAATTCTGCATGGCGAAAAAAAGCTGATTCTATGATTAGCGCTTTACAGAAGGCGATAATGAATCATTTTGCTCAAAAATATTATCGATCAAGGATTAATAATACAGTATTAGTAATGTAGAATTTGAAAAGTTGTACCTGCCAATGGAAATATTTATTTAATATCAAAATTTCGGGGAGTTTTTATGAGTTTTACCCTACCAAAATTACCATATGCTTATGATGCATTAGAACCATATATTGATGCAATGACCATGGAAATTCATTATACAAAGCACCATCAAGGATATGTAGATAAGTTAAATGCTGCAATTGAAAAACATCCATCATTGCAAGATAAGTCTTTAGACTATTTGCTTACCCACCTAAAAGAATTACCAGAAGATGTAAGAACCGCAATTCGTAATAATGCGGGTGGAGATTTTAATCATTCCTTTTTTTGGCCATTAATGCAAAAAAATGGCGGTGGTCAACCAAAAGGATCGATCGCACAAGAAATTACTAAAACATTTGGTGCTTTTGAAAGTATGCAGAGTCAATTTAATGAAACGGCTAAATCAGTTTTTGGTAGTGGTTGGGCTTGGTTATGTCTTGATCAAGATGGCAAATTAATAGTTACCTCGACGCCAAATCAAGATTCACCAATTTCAGAAAATCTTAGTCCGATACTTGGCCTTGATGTTTGGGAGCATGCTTATTATTTAAAATATCAAAATAAACGGCCAGATTATATTAATGCATGGTGGCATGTAATCAATTGGGATCAAGTTGAAGATAATTATCAATCTATTATAAAATAAAAAATTATTTTAAATGATTAGTAATAGATTCTTCTTGTTTTCCATTTTCTTGTTTAATTACGCTTATATTTCCTGAAGGCTCTACATAGGCATATTCCACTTGCCCTAAGTCTTTAATTCCTTTAAGGCGTAGCGCAGAAAATAATTCATCTTTTGATAAGCTTTGTTTTTTTAATATTTTAGGTATTATTTTTCCATTTTTAATAATTAATTCTGGAAAACCAACGATATATTTTTCAAAGAAGTAAAACTTTTCTGCTATCTGAGCAAGAATACGTTCTAAAAATACGATAGTTGAAATAACAAGCATTGCTTGTATGAGTGGCACGTGAGGGTAAATCATAGAATCACCGACTGCAGTACCAAGGGCAAATATAATAATAATTTCAAATGAAGAAAGCATTCCCATACTTTGTTTATTCATTAAACGGATATTTAATACGGTATATAGATATATAAATGAAGTACGGAATAGAATTTCACCTAATAAGACGAATGAAAATGAACTGCCTATAAAAATACGATATAAGTCAAAAGTATGTTCTTTCATTTTTTTTCCTTTTATAAAAACTATATTTTTTTAAGTCAGAATAATACAAGATTTAGTTATAAACTTGATAATTAATAAATCAAATCAGTATTGTAAAAAATATAATCAAAGGGAAAGTATGAAAAAAAGATTTTTTATTTTGTGTTTCTATATTTTTTATTTTTACGCAAATGTAATGGCGCAATCGACACATAATATTAATGAAGCACCAGTGAGTTATACATATAAAAAGATTGAAGAACCCGTTTATATTGAAGCAATTGTAACCGATCAAGAGGCAGCTGCCTTAAAAACAGAACCAAAAAAGGAAAAAGATCTTTTTGAAAAAAGTATTGAAGCAGCAACTAAAGGTTTAAAAAAGTTTTGGGATTCATTTAAATGGAAAGATTTTAAAGAAAAATTTAAAAAACAATATGAGTTTCAGCATATTGGGCAAAAAGCCTATATATCCAAAGGAGTCAAGTTAACATCGCAAGGCTCACTGGATCCTGTTTATAGCCATGAATCAGTGTATTTAACAAAACGAACTCCTGTCGCGCAAAAAGCGTTGGAAAATTATACCAAATTAAAATTAACCCCAGAAGAACTTCCGCGCATAGCGTGTGCTTTTAGTGGTGGTGGTTATCGTGCAATGGTTTTAACGGTAGGATATTTAAAAGCGTTTGAAGATATGGGTTTACTTGATAGTATTTTTTATATTTCAACACTCTCAGGTTCCACTTGGTGCTTAGGTCCGTGGACGTTGATGCAAGATTTTGAGAAAAATAAAAAAGTAACAATAAATGCATTTAAAGAATCGTTACTTGAAAAAATTCGTAAAAATCAATTTAATTTGTTTGCAACAAAATATGCCGGCACCTTTAATGTAAAAAAATTTGCTGAACGAGTTATTTGGTCAAAAGTTTTATTTGATCAGATAATTAATTCAGTTGATTTGTATGGTGCGACTCTTTCTCATGTATTATTAGCAGATTTTGGTGATGATCAATTGACTCAACGATTATCGGCCCAATGGATGAAGGTCCGAGAAGGAAATCATGTATGGCCGATTTATACAGCCGTGTCGATGCATAAAACAAATGGGAATTATCGCTATAACTGGTATGAATTTAATCCTGAAGAAATTCGTAATCTTGAATATAATTTAGTATTGCCATCATATGCTTTTGGCAGAAAGTTTGACAATGGGGTAAATATAGACTTTTCTCCACAGCAAAGTTTTGGTTTTTTAATGGGTATTTTTGGCTCAGCGTATACCGTTAATCTCAAAGATATTAAGCGCATAGTATTTGGTTATGAAGATACCACTGACTTAAAAAAACTGGTTGCGAATTGGTACAAAAAACCATTAACCTGGGCACAGGAAGGTTTTACTAAATTGTCAAAAATTTTCACTTTAGCAGCACAGTTAAAGTTTAAAGAAATTTGGAACATGGCCAAAGATGATTTACAAAAAATACAAGCAACCGTATTTGCGCAACTTTTGAGTATAATTGCCGATACAAAAATACAAATTCCTGGAACCAAAAAAGCACTCGGAACATCACGAGTAGCACCAGCACAAATAGCCAATCCATTTAAAGGGTATAAAGAAATTGCTCTTCCTTGGCTTGTAAATCGAGATTATTTAACTTTTGTTGATGCTGGTGTTGATTATAATATTCCGTTATTACCTCTTTTTAGACCAGAAAGAAAACTAGATATAATTATTATAGGTGATGCTTCTGGAGATGTTACTGGCGGTTCACAAGAATTAAGCAAAGCATTGGCTGATATAAAGCGAGTATGGGGAGTGGATTATACAAAAGATAATACATTGAGCAGCAAAACTATTGAAATATATAGACCCGTGCAGGAGAATTATCCATTAGCAGGAGATGTATTTAAAGCAGTGCGCCCACCATTACTTATATATTTCAATTTTTTGAAAGATAATAATTTAATGAAGAATGCACAAAATGATGTAGTGCTAAAAAAAGTTATTGAAGAAAATAAATTAATGCAGTTTAATCCAGAAGAATGTATTAATAGTTTTTGTAGTACTTTTAATTTTAATTATACACAAGAACAATTTAAGCAATTAACTGGTATTGCTGAGTTTAATATAAAAGCGCATGGAGATATTATAGAAAAAATAATTGATGAACGTATTGATTTATTAGTGCAACATCCGGAATTTGGCGGCTAAAACTTTAATTTTACCGTAAAAAAGAGTATTCTTATCACTTATTAAGACTTAAAAATATGAAAAGTGTATATGAATACTCTGCAAGGTGAAAAGTATCTATGGAAATTACCAACATGCAATGAGCAAGCATTATTTGAATTAGTGCGACGCTATAATTTTTCCATGCCAATTGCACAAACAATTCTTACGCGCGGTTATGTAACTCAGCAGGAGATTGATGCATATCTATTCAGTTCTTTTGAAAAAGATGTGGCACATGCTTCTTTATTTAAAGATGCGCAAAAAGCAATCGACCGCATTATAACAGCAATTAATAATAATGAAAAAATATTGGTGTTCGGTGACTATGATGTTGATGGTATTACTTCATCCGCGTTAATGATGCTGTGCTTAAAACCCTTGGGTGCCAATATTAACTTTTTTTTACCGCATCGTGTGCGGGATGGTTATGGACTTTCTGTTTCAATTGTTGAACGTGCTGCACAAAATAATTATAAGGTTATTATTACCGTTGATAATGGTATCACTGCATTTGAGCCTGCACAAAAAGCTAAAGAGTTAGGAATAGATTTAATTATTACTGATCATCACCGTCAGCATGAAAAAGTTCCCGATGCATTTGCTATTATTAATCCTAATCAAAACGATTGTACTTATCCTTATAAAAGTCTTGCGGGAGTGGGCGTTACCTTTAAGTTATTATCATTATTATATGAATTGTTAAAACTTGAAATACCAAGTAAAGCATTTGAATTATTATTATTAGGAACTATCGCAGATGTAGTACCGCTTACCGGAGAAAATCGTTTTTGGGTCCGGCACGGCTTGCAATTTGTTAACTCAGTAGAAAGCTATGCGCTTAAGGTATTAAAAAAAAATGGTAATGTAACTAAATCGACTATTTCTGCTTCTGACATTGGTTATTCAATAACACCACAAATTAATGCACTGGGCAGATTAGAAGACCCTCGCCAAGGAGTAAAATTTCTAATTGGTTCTGATACCAAAGAAGTTGATCAAGTTGGTACGGTTTTATTTGAATTAAATCAAGCCCGGAAAGAAATTGAGCGTTCTATTTTTAATGAAGTAGTGCACAAAATTGAAGCAAAACAAATTGATATTACTAAAGAAAATATTATTCTTGCGGCAAGCAATCAGTGGCCACCAGGAGTTATAGGATTAGTTGCTTCACGTTTAGTTGGAGCATACGGTAAACCTACGTTATTGTTTCATTTAACTAAAGATGGCAAGGCAAAAGGTTCATGCCGATCTATTCCGGAATTTAATATGTTTAATGCATTGCATGAGACGCGCGAATTATTACTTTCTTTTGGTGGACATTCTTTGGCGGCAGGATTAGCACTTAATATAGATAATTTACCATTATTAAAGCAGCATTTAGAAAAAGTAATAAAAATGCAATTAACTGAAATTGATCTTAAGCAAAAAATTATGGTTGATGCAGAGTTATCACTTTCTGATGTGACCAAAAAAATAATCAGTGATTTGCATCATTTAGAGCCATTTGGTAATGAAAATCCTCAACCGGTATTTCAGGTCAAGCAAGCGGTATTAGTACAAAAACCATCATTACTCAAAGATGCACACGTCAAATGTGCAGTTTTCGCTGATGGCATAATTAAACCGGTTGTTTTTTTTAATAGACCAGAACTTTTTGAACGATTGCGTGCGCAAGAACAAGAACCATTTGATTTGGTTGTACACATTTCTGAAAATCATTGGCAAGGTAAAGTATCGATTGAATTAATAGGCATAGATGTTGCGGGCTTACAAGATATGGGGAATGTACAATGATCATTACTATTGATGGTCCTACCGCAAGTGGCAAATCTACGGCATCTCGATTACTTGCAGATCGATTACATATCCATTGCTTGAGTAGTGGTGCTTTATATCGCGGTCTTGCGTATATTTTGATTAATATTTTTAATTATTCACAAGAAGCGCTCTATAATCCCGCAACAAATGATGTAGATATGGCTCTTGATCCACGCCATTTTTTATACAAATTAGATGGCAATGGCTGTGGCACGGTATGGTTTGATAATCAAAATATTACTTCTTTTTTAAAAACAAACGAAATTTCACATGCGGCTTCTATTTTAGCTACGCATCAATCAGTGCGTGATACATTAACAACTTTGCAGCGCTTATTAGCACAACAATATGATTTAGTTTTAGAAGGCCGTGATGCGGGTTCCGTAGTATTTCCTCAGGCGACAAGCAAATTTTTTTTGACTGCCGATATTGATACGCGTGCTCGGCGTTGGCAGCAGGTTCAAAATAAGCTTGGAATAATTATTGATTTTAATGAAGCACGCCAACATATTCAGGAGCGAGATGCACGAGATAGAAATCGTGAAATTGCGCCGTTAATAATTCCTGAAGATGCTCTTATTATTGATAATTCGAACTTAACTATCGAAAAGACTATTCAAATAATGATAGAATATATTGAGCAAACTAAAAAAATATAAGCTAAAATATGAAAAAATATCAATTAATTTTATTATTAATATCAAGTATTAATTTGTTTGGTATGAATACAGATAAGCTGATCCAATGTATGCCGCTATCAGATAATGGATCAATTGTAGTTGGCAATGACGAAAATATTGTTTTTTTGTTGCAGCGTGAAACATTAGAAAAAGTTTTTCCAAAAAGGGATCTTTTTTTAGCTGTTTTTTGGGGAATGATTAAACTAGATAATTTACCTGCTTTACAAAAATTATTTTACAAAATGAGTTGGCATAAAAATAAATTAACCACTCTATGTTTTATTAATAAAAACGGCGATAAATCGCGGCCATTAATACAATATGATGCGAGATATGAAAGGCCAGAAATTATTTTTGATCAAGAAAAAATAGAAAAAAATTTATCGTACTATTAAAAAACACCTGATTCTTCTTCTCTGATAGGCCCGTAAAAACAACAAATTATTAATTTCCTACTTGAAAATATGCTATTCTGAGTGATAATAAGCTTTTTTTAATGATTTGAAGTAGGAATTTTAAGGGAGTAAGTGGTAATGAAAGTAAAACATTTAACTTATCTAGCCATTTTAGTTTTTCTAAATATTTCGAGCGGTATTTTTGCAGAAGTAACGCAGAAAGAAAAACAAGCATTATTTGATGCAATAGTAGATGATAATTTAACTAAGGTAAAAAGTATCTTTGAAGGCAAAACTGATGATGAGAAAGTAGCTTTGCTTTTTGCTAAAGATCCTTCTTATCCACAGATTTCTTTACACATAGCAATTCACGGACATATAAGAATTTTAGATTTTCTTTTAAAGCAAGCTCAATCTGCAAAGAAATTAGCTGATTTTTTGAAAGCAACAGATTATAAGAAAAAAACTTCTCTATATAGGGCGATAGAGAATGGATATAAAAATTCGGTAGAAAAGATTTTAGAATTTATGCAAAAAATCAAACCAAAAGATCAAGAATATATTTTTAAACAGCAGAACGTTGATTGGGTTACATCGCCGCTAGAGGCGGCATTGGAATCTCATGTTAGCTCTGGTATTGCAATGCTTCTAATTAATTTTATAGCAGATATTCCAAATGAGAAAGTTAAAAAAAATATTATTAAAGAACGAGAAAAACACTATTTCCTTTTATCAACGCCATTATCTGTGGGGGCTTTTGATTTAGCTGCGAAATTAAAAAAACTTGGTGCTGATCCGAATCAGAGAGGCAAAAATAATAACAGTTTATTGCAGATACATATTCTGAATTCTGATTATTTAAAATATCATTTTAATAAAGCTTTCCCGGCAATCGAATGGCTTCTTAAAAATGGTGCTAGTCCGAATCTAAAAAATGATGATGGTGATACGTCATTGATTTCAGCAATAAAATCTGGTGTATCGGAAGATAAAATCAAAAAAGTAGTCGAACTTTTACTTACGTATGGCGCTGATTCTTCAATAAAAAATAAAGAAGGCAAAACAGCGCTCGATTATGCAAAAGAAAAAAACTTAAAACAAATCATGAATATTTTAAAGAAACAGAAATGATATCTATTTAAAAAAGGATCAATGAAGTGAAGAAAATATTTACGTTATTATTAATGCTTCCGTTTTTGCATACTTTTATGGTTCAGCCAAGAACCACCGTAGAAAATCAAGATGGCTATAATTCAATTGGTGTATATTTTAGAGCATTAGGATGTGCCAGAAATTCAAGAGCAGCAAATCTTGCATTTTTATGTAAAAATGTTGGTTTTTTAAAACCTAATACATCAACATCTTATAAATGGAAAGGCGGACAATCGAGTAAAAGAATATATATCAGAGTGCACAAAGGAAGTATCTATTTAGTGAAGGGTCAAAAACGAACGACAGAAAAAAGTTATCGTTTTCGAGCCAAAAAGTTAAAAAATCACTTGGTTTGGAAAGGAATTGCGGAAGAAAGAGGTGGGCAAATAATTTCTGTTTCTGATGATTTTAAATTTGAACATGCACTTTCAGAACCTCCGAAAGCCCCAGGAATTCCTTAGTTTTCTTTTTCTTAGGAGCTAAGATAAAACACATTTTAACGGAAAAGATTATACTTTAAGCCTTAATTTTTAGTAAAATACTAATAAAGATTAATTGTATTGATTTTTTTGAGGTAATTGTTTTTCTTCGATAAGCATATTAATTATCTGCTTAAGTTTCTCCAAATTTTTACCACGCTTTTTTGCTAATTTAATCTCTTTTAAAAACTTTTTTTCATAAATAGGCTCCAGCACTATAGCCCTAATTTTTTAAATAGATCTTTAGCATTTTTGGCTTTTATTAAGTTTTCTTTTTTCTTACTATTTTTGATAGCTTGGATAGTATCTTTATTTGGTGTGTGATTATAGAGGCATTCTTTTTGTTCTTGATAATGTGCTAGTCCATGATCTATAAATTCAAGAACCATTTCTCTCATGCTTTTTCCTGTTACTGCTGCGATGGCTTTAAGTTTTTTATGATCAATTTTTGGCATATCTATAGTTATACGTGATAAATTACTTTTGTACTCATATTATCCTTTATTTTAGCTTGTCTTTCATAAAAAGAATACCAGAAATACAGAAAAAAGTAAATTGTGTGTTTTTTATCCAATCGCAGTTATGACTTTTGACCCATAAATATTTTACTTTTTAATTGAAATAATAAAGAAAACAAAGAGGTCAGCCGAAACTGACCTCTTTTTATTTTGATTTCGCAGAAGCTTTTATTTTTTTCTTAACCGTTTTTTTCTTCGGCTTTTCTTGTTCTATAAATGGGTTGTGTGCCAATGCATTCTCTAAAACTTGATCCATATTTTCTACAAAAATGATATTAATATTTAAGCTTGTTTTAACTTCTTTAGCTAATTCCAAAACATCATCTTCATTTTCTTTTGGTACTAATACTGTTTTTATGCCATGTTGTGGTGCTGCCAGTAATTTTTCTTTTAAACCACCAATAGCCAAAACACGTCCACGTAAGGTGATTTCACCAGTCATAGCCACGTCAGAGCGAGTTTGGTTTTTAGTTAAAGCTGAAACTAAAGCTACGCACATGGTAATACCAGCAGAAGGGCCATCTTTAGGCGTTGCGCCTTCTGGAATATGAATATGAATATCCTTATTTGCGTGAAAATTACTTTTAATATTAAGTGCCGTTGCACGCGATCGAATATAACTCAATGCAGCATGTGCTGATTCTTGCATTACTTCGCCGAGTTGACCGGTTAACGTAACCGAACCTTTGCCCGGTAAAATTGATGATTCAATTTCTAAAATCTCACCGCCATATTCCGTCCATGCAAGCCCAGTTGCTAATCCAATTCGCTCAGGTGATTGATCGAGCGATGTTTTTTTAAATTTAGCGTAACCTAACCATTCTTTAATGCGTTCTTCATTAATAGCAATATTCTTAATTTGCTTATCTTTTAGCAATATTTGAATAACTTTACGCATTAACTTATTGATTACTCGTTCTAATTGTCGTACCCCAGCTTCACGGGTATATTGCGAGATAATAAGCTCAATAAGTGAATCTTCCATATGGAAATGTTCTTCAGTCAGCTCATGTTCTTTAAGATTTTTTGGAATAAGAAATTTTCGTGCAATTTCTATTTTTTCTAAATCAGTGTATCCAGGAAGCGTAATTATTTCCATACGATCAAAAAGTGGGTATGGAATACCGTCAATAGTATTGGCCGTTGTCACAAACATTACTTTAGATAAATCGTATTCAACTTCTAAGAAATGATCTACAAAAGATTTGTTTTGTTCAGGATCAAGCACTTCAAGTAATGCTGCAGCAGGATCACCATGAATATCACGTGTCATTTTATCGATCTCATCAAGCAAAATAACTGGATTCTGCGTTTTTGCTTTACGCATTGCTTGAATAATTTTTCCTGGTAATGCACCAATATAAGTACGACGATGTCCTCTGATTTCTGCTTCATCACGGATACCACCAAGAGAAATTCGTACAAATTCTCTTCCTAAACTTTTTCCAATAGATTCTGCTAATGATGTTTTACCAACACCAGGAGGCCCTGATAGGCAAATTATAGGAGAACGTTCTAATGATTTAGAGTATTTTTTTGCCGCTAAGAACTCAATAATTCGTTCTTTAGCCTTTGAAAGGCCGGCATGTTGTTGATTTAAAATTTTTTCTGCTTGTACCAAGCTAATACGGTCTTTGCTTTGTTTTTTCCAAGGCAATGAAGTTACCCAATCTACATAATTTCGTGAAATAACTGCTTCTGCAGAAAGTGGCGGCATTTGTTCGAGCCGTTTAAATTCTTTTTCTACTTTCTCTTGCGCTTCTTCTGAAAGACCAAGATTTTTAGTTTTGCTGCGCAAATCACCAATTTCGACCTGATGGTCTTCTCTGCCAAGTTCCTTTTGAATCGCTTTCATTTGCTCAGTCAAATAATATTCACGGTGATTTTTTTCAACTTGATTTTGAACACGTCCCTTAATACGTTGTTCAGTTTCAAGAATTTCAATCTCTTGCGTTAAGAATTTGATTAATTTACTTAAACGGTTTTTTAAATCAAGCGTTTCTAGTATTTCTTGTCGTTCATAAAAGGAAAGATTAAGGTGAACGGCGAGTGTATCGGCAATAGTATCCATATCTTCTATAGATTTAACAGCCGCCATTAAATCATTTGGTACTTTTTCGTTAAGTCTTGTGTAAGACTCATATAAACTTTTTAAATGACGCCAAAACGCTTGTAATTCAACTGAATTTTCTAGATTTTCAGTTGGCAAATCAACACAATATGCATTGATATATTCGCTTTCTTGCTCTGCTTTTAGCATTTTTGCGCGGCAAATACCTTCAGCCAAAATTTTTAAGCCGCCATTGGGTAAACGCATTATTTGAAGAATCAGTGATTTAGTACCATATTCAAATACATCGTTTTGAGTAGGATTTTCTATTTCGGCATCTTTTTGAGTGGTAATAAAAATTATTTTGTCTTCTTTGAGTGCTTGTTCTACTGCCTTGATTGAATGAGTTCTGCCAACAATAATAGGGTGTATGCTTTTTGGTAAAATAATAACATTGCGTAGTGGTAGCAAAGGTAAAAGTATACCCTGTTGCGTATTTTCGGGAGCAAGTATTTTTCTATTTGTTGCATCTATTGACATAGTAATTTATCCTAACCTTGTTTAGCTACATTAATTTTCATTGCGAATCGTTTATTTATAAATATAGATTAAATAATTTCAATTTGCAACAGCGATTGGGCTGTGAGATTGTTTTTAGAGTAAATTGAGGTGTCTGAGCCCCAATACTATAGTAAAATGTAGCAAATATTAGGAAATTAGTAAATGAGATTGATAGGTATAAAGTTGGCTTTTAGGTCAAAAATACCTAAAAAAAGAAATTTGCAATAATTACGGTTTATACGGATTAAAAATTTCAGGGAGGTGATGTTTAAATTTTTTTACAAATGATTAATCTTTGGCTATAATGTATAATAAAATGAAAAGTTGTATTGTTTTAATTTAATTACCTTTGTTCGAGAGGGAACAACCTATGTTTAAACGTATTGCGGCTACATTGTGGGGAAACTTTGAAAGCTGGGAAGAAATCCAGAAATTTAGTTTTCTAGGAATAATTTTTGGCCTCATTATAGGTACCTACTGGGCCTTGCGTCCTATCAAAGATAGCATTTTTGGTGCTATAGTCGGGATTGAGCATCAACCCTATGCAAAGATGCTTTCACTCGTGTTTATTGTGCCTCTTGTTATAGCATATAGTAAATTAATTGATAAATTCCCTCGTCAAAAGGTATTTTATATTTTAACCGCTATTTATGGTACTGCAGCATTAGTTTTTGCTTGGTATTTTATGGATCCGTCATATGGACTAGCAAATAAACTTGAAGATCCAAGCCGTATTATTGGCTGGTTATGGTATATATACGTAGAAAGCTTTGGTTCATTAATTGTTGCGCTGTTTTGGGCATTTTCTACCGATATTACTTCTGAAGATGCGGCAAAACGTGGTTTTCCACTTATCGCATTATTTGGACAAACCGGTAATATCGTTGGGCCATTATTTTTAAATGCAAAACGCTGGGGCTTTGATCATAGCGGGCCAATTGTAGCAATTGTTGCGATAATGACCTTTAGCATGGCTGTATTAATGTGGCTTTTCATAAAAGTTACCCCAAAAGATCAATTTGAAAGCTATCAAGCTAAAGATGAAAAAGCGGTAGAAAAAACTGAAGAGCCAGGATTTTTAGAAGGGCTCAAATTATTATTTACTCAGCCATACTTGCTCGGAATATTTTTAATTATCACTATTTATGAAGTCATAATCACCGTATTTGATTTCCAATTTAAATTTATGGCTAAACAAGCCTACCCATTAGAAGCTGATAATGCAGCATATTTAACGCAATATGCCGTAGCAACAGGTATTGTAGCAACACTTTGTGTATTGCTTGGTATTAATAATATTCAACGTCATATGGGAATGACTGCTTCATTAATTATGATGCCAATTTTAGTAATACTTGGTGTTATAGGTTTAAAAATGTATCCTGCACTTGCAGTTGTATTCTGGATCATGGTAATTGCAAAAGCAGTAAATTACGCATTAAATCAACCAACATTAAAACAGCTTTATATCCCAACTACTAAAGAAACCAAGTATAAATCACAAGCATGGATTGAAATGTTTGGATCTCGCGGTTCAAAAGCTGGCGGTTCATATATCAACAGTTTCTTTAAAACTTTCAAAGAAAGCTATGGTGTAGCTGCTGGACTTGGTATGTTCTTGACGATGAGCTCAGGAATTTCGTTAGGTTTAATAGCGATATGGCTTTTTGTAGTTGTATTTGTTTCTAAAAAATATAACAAAGCAGTTGCAGAAAAACGCGTGGTTTGTTAAATGAGACAACGATTTAATGCAAAAAAATGTAGTCAAATAAGTAAAAATGGCCTTCCATCTCAGATGGAAGGCCATTTTTTTAGGTTTCAACAGAATGGTCAGATTTTAGCAAGGGGCTTTTGAATGAATGGTAAGTTAAAAAAGACAGTATCAACGTTTATTTCTGCCGATAAATTTGAGCGATTGAAAGTAATGCTGTTATCGCTTACTTTTCTTTTTGTTATAGGGGCTTACACCGTTATTTACGATCTTAAAAGTTCTATTTTTATGAGTGTAGTAGGGAGAGAATATGTTCCTTATGCTAAAATGCTTTCAATGATTATCCTTATTCCTGCAGTATTATTTTATGCCTTCTTAGTAGATAGATTAAGGCGCTATCAGCTAATCTATTTTTATAGTATAACATATGGTATTTTTGGTCTCATTTGCGTTTATTTGATAGGGCATCCTACTATTGGTATTGTTAATACTGATTCCAGTCCTTACCGCCTATTTGGTTGGGCATTTTATTTTTTTGTTGAAGGATTTTCACCTTTTGTGGTAAGTGTTTTTTGGGCATTTGCCAATTCAATTAGCAGCCCAGAAGGAGCTAAAGAAAATTATAGTATTTTAGTGGCCGGCTCTAAAATGGGTGGTATGTTTAGTGCCGGATTAGCATGGTTTCTACTTTCTATAAAAGATATAAATGGTATTCGTATATTATCTGATGCTGTAAATCATCAGATTTTATTGCTATTTTTTTCTTGTTTAGTTTTATTTATACCTTTTGTAGTTTATTATCTCATGCGTCGAGTTCCAGGAAAATATTTGCATGGTTATGAGGCGGTATATCAGTTTGAAAAAGAAAAAAAGGAAAAACAGGAAGAAGAAGAGGATAAAGAAGAAAAGATTACACGTCCCGGATTGTTATCTGGATTGCGCATGATATTAGAGCGGCCATACATTTTAGGTATTTTTGGTATGATTTTATTTTATGAAATACTTAATACCATTTTAAGCTATCAACGGTTAAGCGTTGCGCAAACATATGCAAATACCATTTCAGATGTAACTATGATGCTTTATCAACAAATGTTTGCAATGCATTTTATTGGATTTTTTATTTCATTATTTGGTACACGAACTTTACTTAAAAGATTCGGAGAACCAATTTGTTTACTGTTAATTCCATTAGCTAATGGGCTTTTGTTGTTTTATTTCTGGGCCACCTATACACCATTATCACTAATGATGGTATTCGTTGCTTTGAAATCGGTTAATTATGCTTTTGCACAACCAGTGCGGGAAAGCTTATATATTCCAACAATAAAAGATGTGAAGTTTAAATCTAAATCTTGGATTGATGCATTTGGTGCAAAAATGGCCCGTGGCAGTGGCTCATTGGTTAACGTTTTAGCAGATAAGCTTGGACCAATGTTTTATTTTCAGTTGCATGGCGCCGTATTTTTATTGGTTATAGCTTTCTGGTTTGTAACTGCTTATTTACTCGGTAATCGTTATACGCGTGCAGTAAAACATAATGAAGTAATAGGGTAATAATATAAAGTTATTAGATGGAGATGCTGCTTGAAAAATAGAGCTTTTTTGCTATACTTAACTGATAAATGACAATTATTAATAACTTGCTTTCTTAATCGGGTGGTTATTGTTTACCAGCGTAATCAAGCCAAGAAAGCAATTGATAAAACCTGGAAGGAATTTCTATGATTGATTTCAAAAAACTAGTTGAAGCTGGTGTGCATTTCGGGCACAAAAAGTCCCGTTGGAACCCTAAAATGGAACCATATATTTGGGGATTTAAAAATAATATACATTTAATCGATGTTTCAAAAACAGCGCGTCAGCTTGAAAAAGCAGCTAAATTTTTAGAATCGGTAGCGGCAGAAAGAAAAAAAATCTTGTGGATTGGCACTAAAAAAGCGGCACAAGAAGTTGTTGTTCAAACGGCACAAGAACTCGGTTATCCATGTGTAACACACCGTTGGATTGGTGGTACGTTAACCAATTTTTCTCAAGTAAAAAAATCAATTACTAAATTATTACATTTAGAAGATGTAATAAAAAAATCTGAACAATCACATTATACCAAAAAAGAGATTGTTTCATTGCAAAAAATGGTTGATCGTTTACAAAAGAATGTTGGTAATATTCGTAATATTTCATGGCCAATTGGTGCCATTGTTATCGTTGATGTAAAAAAAGAACAAACGGCATTGCGCGAAGCGGCTGTTATGGGAATACCAGTTGTTGCATTAGTTGATACTAACAGTGATCCGGCCGATGTTGATTATGTGATTCCTGCAAATGATGATGCACCAAAATCTATTCGATTAATTATCGATTATCTTGCAGAAGCAGTAAAAGCAGGTCAGCAAAAAGCTACTGAGAAACCAACGCAAGAACGCCAAGAAACAGAAGAAGAAGAGGCCGCTAGATTGCTTGAAGAATCTGAAGAAGATGAAGTAGTTTCAGCAAAAGATAAAGATGAAAAGCGTTCGGTTAAAAAAATGAAAACTAAAGAGCCGATTAAGCCGAAAAAGCTTAGTCCGCGACCCCGTCCATCTAAAGAAGAAGAATAATTGAATTAAATAATTCAAGTGTGGAGAGGTGTCTGAGTGGTTGAAGGAGCACGATTGGAAATCGTGTATGTTCCGAAAGGGGCATCGAGGGTTCGAATCCCTCTCTCTCCACCAGTTTTAGCTGACACACCTATTGGGAAATTAAAGCTGTCCGCCGAAGTGTAAGCGAAGGAGGACTATGTTTTATGTTTATTTAATTCGTTCAATTTTCATTTGCTATATTTTATAAGATTGTTATTATAAAAATAATTTGAAAATAAATTTGGGAAGTTTATAAAAACTTTTTCACTTAATCTGTCAGGTGCGAGAGCAAGCAGCAGGAGTGCAGGAAGTTTTGTATAAGCTTCCCTTTTTTTTAATAATATTTGTACAGATTTATATCTCAAAAGCATTTCTCATGCTATACTTATTTAAAAATTACGGCAAACTATAGGTTTTTTTAAAAGATAACATGAATATCAATCTGGCACGTAAATGGCGATCGCGTACTTTTGATGAACTCATTGGTCAAGAATTATCAGTACGTATGCTCAAAAATAGTTTATATTTGGATCATTATTTTCCCGTGTACCTCTTTTCTGGTCAACGCGGTTGTGGTAAAACATCAGCAGCACGTATTTTTGCGGCTGCGGTAAATTGCTCAATGCTTCAAGCCTTTCAACAAGATCCAAAAAAAAATATAATTCCTTGTTTGGCATGTGAATCATGCATGGCGATGATGCGTGGTAAGCATCCTGATTTCATTGAAATTGATGCTGCCTCACATACTGGAGTAGATAATGTTCGTAATATTATCGATGCTGCTGCATTAATGCCAGTGCTTGGAAGTAAAAAAATTTATTTAATTGATGAAGCGCATATGTTAAGCAAAGCAGCGTTCAATGCATTTTTAAAAATTTTAGAAGAACCACCTGCTTCAGTATTTTTTATTTTAGCAACAACTGATCCGCATAAAATTATAGATACCGTAACCTCGCGATGCTTTCAGTTATTCTTTAAGCCAGTTTTGCCTACTATGCTTGTTAAACATCTTGCAACAATTTGTCAAAAAGAAAAAATTGAATTTGAGCTCGAAGGATTAAAAATTATCGCAAATCAGACTGATGGTTCAGTGCGTGATGCATTAAATTTACTTGAGCAAGTGCGGTTTTCTCAAACACATATTTCACCAGATGCGGTATTTAAAGTATTAGGTTTTTTAGATACTGATCGTTTATTTGCATTATTAGATACTGTACTTAATAAAGAACCTGCTGATGTTTTACATTATTTACAAGAGATTTCTTTTGAATTATATACCTCTACCTCATTGTGGGATTCTTGTGTTCTTTTTTTCAGAGATTCTATTTATTTAAAACATGGCATTGTGAATGAAAAAATTGAACATGCTAATCAAATATCTTCAATAATCCTATCACATAGGCCAGAAGCCTTGAGTTCATATTTACAGATGTTTTATGATCATGAAAATGCATTTTCAAAAACACGTTTTGGGCATCAAATATTGGAACATGTGTTATTAAAGATATGTAATATAAAAATGCCAAAACAAAATAGTGGCATACAAAAAAAAACAAGTAATAATGGAATAGCGATGGAAAAAAAAACTGAAATCGTTATCAAACAATCTCAACAAAATAGATCATGGCAAAATTTTTTAATGGAAATACAAACCCTTGAAGATCCATTAATATATTCGATTTTTAAACAAGCGCAATTTAGTGCTTTTGATCAAGAAGCAAATATTGTGCAACTTTCTTATCCGAAAAATTTTGTCTTTTTTGATGAAATTCTCCAAAATACTACTAATACCTGGTTATCGAAGCTACAAAAAGTTTTTGGTGAGCAAATACAGCTTAAAGCAACTTTTACAGAGGCTGCACAATCAAAAACTTCCTTAGCGATTCCTCTCCAAGCAAAAGAAAATAAGGTGCCGCAATTTAATGATTTGCCACAAGAAAAAGCTAAACAAAAAGAGTCATTAAATAAAGTGACTTTTCAAAATAAAAAATCTTTTATCGTAAAAAAAAATAATCAAGAAAAAAAAATAGACATTTCAGATAAAAACCTTTGGAAAAAAACGCATCTTGTTTTATCCGCTTTTCCTGGTTTAATTACTGAAGTTCCAGAGGATACTCATGCGTAAGCTTCCAAAAGTTATTATAGTCGGCAGAACTAATGTAGGAAAATCTACATTATTCAATCGTTTGTCAGAAAATGTAAAAAGCCTAACCCTGGACTACGAAGGGGTCACTCGAGACTTTATGAGTGATGTAGTGTGTTGGCAAGATGTTTGTTTTAATTTAATTGATAGTGGCGGTATTAGTTTAAAAAAGAGTGAAGATTTTTTTACTGAGCATGTCAGACAAATTGCGCTTAATTTATTGGATAAAGCAGACTTAATTTTATTTGTTTGTGATGGAACGGTAGGGATTACGGCGCAAGATCAAGAATTGGCAAAATTTTTACATAAACTTGATAAGCCAGTATTTTTAGTGGTTAATAAAATTGATGTACATCGTGCACAAGAACAGCAATATGAATTTCAGAAATTAGGGTTTAAAGAGCTATTTCCTATTTCTGCACAACATAGTATTGGTATTGGGGAACTTTTAGAAACAATAGTGCAAAAACTACCTAAAAAGATGCCAATAGAAAAAGAAGAAGAGCTCAAAGCATCGGTTGTTTTGCTTGGAAAACCAAATGTTGGTAAATCATCATTAATGAATATTTTATTAGAGCAAGAAAGAGTACTTGTTACTGAACAAGCCGGCACTACACGTGAAGCAATTACTGAGCCAATTCGATTTTATCAAGAAACCATTATGCTTACTGATACGCCCGGTATTCGTAGAAAAAGATCTGTAGAAGAGCCGTTAGAAAAACTAATGGTGCGTACTGCATTTCGTGCTATTGACCGTGCGCATATCGTATTACTTTTAATTGATGGGTCAGAAGGAATTTTAAGTGATCAAGAACTTAAACTAGCTTTTTATACGCTTGAGCAGGGAAAAGCGTTAATTATGCTTGTAAATAAAGTTGATTTAATAGATGAAGAAACGCAACGATTATTAGATGATCAATTTTCTATGTATCCACATTTATTCAAAAAAATTCCACGACTTTATATTTCATGTAAATCAAAAAAAAATATTGGCAAAATTTTACCGCTCATTAATGAGGTTTGGCAGCGTTATAATCAAACACTTGATGAGTCTGAATTATCATTATTATTTAAAGAAGCATTAAAAAGAACGCCATTATATCATAAAAAGGAATTATTAATTCTTTATAGCGTAAGGCAAACTGCAGTACGTCCAACTACTATTTTATTAAAAGTGAATCAGCCACAGTGGTTTGGTGAAAGCCAACTTGCATTTTTTGATAATAAACTACGCGCTAAGTATAACTTAATGGGTGTGCCTGTTAGGTATGAAGTACGAAAAAGAAGACAATAAAATCTGTGGAAATTATTGATTGGTTTTTCCATATTTAAAATTAATTTATTTATCGATATTTCCTATTGTTTATTTTTGCTAGATTTAAAAAATGGAATTTGATTATACTCATAATAAATAAGGAGAGATATTATGGATAAAAAAATAACATTTCGGCAAATGGAGCATTCGGATGTGATGGAAAAATATATTAATGGGCAATTGGCTAAAATTGAACAATTTCTTACACATGAACGTGAACCAATTTTTATAGAATTAGTATTAGAACCAGTTAAAATTCATGCGCATCATCGTGTTGAGCTTCGCGTAAAAACACCCGATTATTATTTAATATCGAATTATGAAGGCCCTGAATTTTATGATGTTATTGATCGCGTAATTGATGTTATGTATCGGCAATTATGCGAAAAAAAACGTGAACTTGTTGATGATAAACGTAGTGGGAATGCAGATTGGTATAAAGGTGCCTAATCTGCTATAAATTCTTTTAATTCATCAATAAAAACGTTACGATCCATCGAATAGAGCTCACTGTTCCATTGTTTTAGAATTTTTTGTGATTCAGGTTCAACTAATAAAATAGTAGGGAAGCCAAATACTTTAAATTGCTGTTTTAAAGTATTAAATGGTTCTTCTTTTTCATTTGACCCATCGATGCTTACTGGTATTGTTTGTTCAATTACTGCAATAACGCTTGGGTCTTTGAATACCGTGTTATTAATTGCTTTACAAATTGAGCAATAATCAGCCCAAAAATCAATCAATAATAATTTATTTTCTTTTAGCGATTGCTCACGAGCGTTTTCATAATCAGTATGCCAATGCAACATAGGTTTTTCAGCAACATAATAAGTTAATTGAGTAGTATAAATAACCAAGCTAGTGGCACTAGATAATAGTATAAATCCCCAAATAATATGAAAAGTTTTTAAAGAGGAAGCACTTTTATAATTTCCAATATAAAGATAATAAAAACCAATTATTATAAGGGTACTGGCACCAACAAATAAAACGGTTGATAAAGGAAGAATATTGCTCAAATAATATAAACTTACGCCAAAAAGCATAAGTCCAAATAATTTTTTGATTTCAACCATCCAAAGGCCAGCTTTGGGTAAAAGCGTGAGTGAGCTCGAAAAAGTACCAACAATAAGTAATGGCATACTTAAGCCAATGCCAAAACAAAATAGTAATAAAAAACCAAGAAAAACATTTCCCAGCGTTGCTACAATACTCAATAATAAAATAAGGCCAGGAGAGACACAGGGGGAAGCAATAGTACCACTTGCAGCACCGAATATAAAAGATGAAATCAGCGATCCACCACTATTGCCAGTATGTGCTGGTTGCATAAATCGTGGAATATACAAATCATAAAAACCAAACATAGAAAGAGCGAGATACATTAAAAAACTAACTAGAATGCCAACTGAAATTGGATGTACTAATAATTTACCATAAATTGGGCCAGTATAACTTGCGACAAGCCCAAAGCAAGCGAATGTTGCCGATAGCCCAAGAGTATATGCTAAAGAAAGTAAAAAATTATAGATTAATGAATTACTTTTTTGTGCATGTAAAACGCTTGCCGTAATGGGAATCATCGGATAAATGCATGGCGTTAAACTTAATAAGATGCCAAGTAAAAAAACTAAAATAAGACGCATAGGCAGTGATTGTGTGTGTTTTACTAGATGTGAAAGAAATTCAGACCAAGACGTAGATTTTTTTATTGTTTGAATGTCAGATTTTTGGACTTTTTTTAATGAAGGTGTGTCGGGGTTATTTACTGAATGAATATTATCTTTTTGAACAATTGATTTAGTATTTTTTTCAGTATAAATGGGCTTAAAAAGTTGAAATAATTTTTGATGCGGATGAGTTTGTTTATTGGTTTGGTAAGTGATATATAAAAAGATGTCTTGTTCGATCTGTTTAATTTGTTTACCGGCGTACAGTAGAATATCAACCATGGTATTAAATACCGCTTTAGTATTTTTTGTACCTTCATCATATTTATTAATGGTTTCTGCGGTGCTATGCCATTCCGAAAGATGTATATGAGGAGAATCAACAGAAAAATTAATTGATTCTTTATAGAGATATTCATCTTTATCTAAATTAAATGTGACTTTAACTTGTGTAGTTTTGCCATCTACTGGCGATGTTTTAATATTAATTTCATGGGCAATACAGCTATTAAGAAACAACATTGCAAACAATAAATAATTAAGCATGAGCTTTAGTCCTTAACCTATTAGAAGATGACATAAGAAAAAATGTACAATTTCATGTAAGTATACGGGAAATTAAATGATACTTTAAGTTTTTTTCTTCATTAATATAGGTTTATTAATTAGTGCATATAGATCGCATGCATGAAGTTGTTATTCAACTTTTACTTTATCATTTTTTAAAAGACCTTTATTTAATTATATTTATCACATATATTAAACTAATCAAAAATTTAACTAACAGGATAAAAATGAACAAATACAATATTCTTTTTTTATATTTTATCAGTGCGATGTGTGGCTTAAATGCAACATTAGATATTGATAGACCAGAAGCACAAGCTAATCGTGAACTTACGTTAAAGGAAAAATTTTTTAGAGAATTAGATGATTTTATGGGGTTAGAAAATTTAGGATTTAAATCAATATCAAAAGAAAATGAACAATTTATTCGAGCGATTATTCATGAGCTTGAAATGGATAATTATTGTATTGAAATTCGGCGAATGAGTAATCATGCTCAACAAATAGTTGGGCGAATGAATGCTTTTGTAACTTATTCATTTAAAAAAGAAGAACATGCATATATGTTTATTAGTGAGGAATGGTTTGAAACATTATCAGAAAATGAAAAACAAGCATTAGTAAGACATGAATTAATGCATTTAAAATATGATCATGTTTCTCGCAAGCAAATTTTGGCAGGATTGGTACTTTGTAGTTATTATTACTTTATTTATAAAGTGTTTTTTGATTATCAATCGTTTCAGATTAATAAAACGTCAAAAATTATGTATAAGAGTAGCCCATTCATATTTTTTACTTCTTTATTATTGTTATGTAAATTTTCAAGATTTTGTGAAAAACAAGCTGATATTCAAGCAGCCAAAACCGTGTCTGATAAACAAGGTTTTATAAATCTTTTTAAAAAATTTAAGGAATGTGAGGACCCAGAATCTAAATTCCGTCTAAAGCGTTTTGTAAAAAATTTATTTAGACCCATTTTGAAATTATTTAATACGCATCCTGAACTTGATGAACGAATAGCTTATATAGAAAATCTTGAGTAATTGAAGGGGAGCTTACGCTCCTCTTTTTAATTAGTAGTCTAATTTTAAAAATTCTGTTAACTCTGTTCTTGCAACGATAAAAAGAAATACAATAGAAAAAACGGTATTCAGATTTTTTCTTTAAAGGGAAATATATCAATGCAGCATAAAAAAATAGAACCTGCATTACAAAAAAAACTAGATAAAATTCTAGCTCAGTATGAACCGGTAAAAGCTATAGCACAAAAAATATTTAAAAAAGAAGGGGTACCATTTATTGTTGGTGGTGCGGTTCGTGATCTTTTTTTAGGTTTATCAATCAAGGATTTAGATATTGAAGTGCATGGGCTTTCATTAGAAGAGCTTGAAAATATTTTAAAAGAATTTGGTTCAGTAAATTTAGTTGGTAAAGTATTTGGCGTTTTGCGATTACATAATCTTGATGCGGATTGGTCGGTGCCGCGTACAGATGAGCCAGGACGAAAACCTAAAGTAACACTTGATCCTACAATGAGTTTTGAAAAAGCCTTTTTGCGTCGTGATTTAACTATGAATGCAATGGGCATTAATATTATTACTTATGAATTAATTGATCCATTTAATGGCTTGCATGATTTAGAAAATGGTATATTGCGCACGCCAGAGCCAACATTATTTTTAGAAGATCCATTACGTTTTTATCGAGTGATGCAATTTATTGGCCGTTTTGAAATGCAACCAGATAAGCAATTAAATGAATTATGTAAATCAATGGATATCAGCACGGTATCTAAAGAACGTATATCAGAAGAATTTAATAAATTATTTTTAAAATCAGACAAGCCATCATTTGGCTTTCGTTGGCTTGATTCAATTGGAAGATTAACGGAAATATTGCCGGAACTTGCAGCCTCAAAAAAAGTGGAGCAAGGTAAAAAATGGCATCCAGAAGGCAATGTATTTGAGCACACAATGCAAGCACTCGATGCGGCAGCGCGATTGGAGTATGAGTCTGATGAGCAAAAATTAATTATTATGTATGCAGCGCTTTGTCATGATTTGGGTAAAGTTACGACCACTGAAGAAAACGACGATGCGATAACAAGCCGAGGCCATGCGCAAGAAGGCGAACGTTTGGCAAAAAAAATGCTTAAACGGATTATGAATAATAAAGAATTAATTAAAACGGTAGCAAAATTAGTACATTATCATATGCAACCGTTGGAATTTGAAAGAGGTAAAGCAAAATTACCTGCTTATAAACGATTAGCAAAGAAATTGGCTCCTGAAGCTAATTTGAGTCTTTTAGTAAAATTAGCAATAGCAGATAGACAAGGTAGAAATCCAAAAGGGCATGAACCATTGGATACCATGCCAGAAGCAATTACTGATTTTATAAAAAAAGCAAAACAAGCAGGTGTTTTTGAACGGGTAGAAGAACCTATTTTGCAAGGTAAAGACTTACTTGATGTAATGGAGCCCGGCCCGCAAATGGGAAAAGTGCTTGATAAAGCTTATCAAATTCAAATCGAAAAAGGTATTATCGATAAACAAGAACTTAAAAAGCGTGCGCTGGATTCAGTGGTTCATTAAGCATTAAGCATTTTAATAACTTTGTGTACTCTTTCATCATTTTTTCTATTTGGGTTCAATGAATCACCAACAAGATATTTGGATTTCCCATTTATTTTTTGTGCTGATAGAGTAAACCAATGTCCCATGCCACCGCCTTTTTCTTTCATGGTACCTAATAAGAAATTTACATTAGCTTGTTGTGATGCTTGCCATTTAGATTTAATTTCTTCAGATAAAAGAGGCAATTGATCAATGTCATCAACAATAACAAAATTGTTATTTAATTCTTCATCTACGTGAATTTTAGTTCTTAAGATTTCGTGGATATCGCTACCAAGTAACCATTGATCACCATGCTTCTCTTCTAAATATTGTTGAATAATTTGATTAAATATGGATGGGGTAATTTTTATTTCAAGTGTATCAAGAATGGGCATGTGAAGCTTAACGCCTTGAGGGTCATTTAAAAACTGTAAATGAGGTTTTCCGTATGTATAAGCGTTTACAAAGCCCTGTAGTATTGTATTATTAATAGTATATTCATTACCATTTTCAATCCATTCCGCTGCATTTTCTCCAATTCCGGCAGCACAATAGTGAAGTATATCCTGATAATAGTCACTAAAATCTTGCTGCTTATTTAAAACTTGATTTAATTTTTCCGTGATCCATTTACGAAGAGCTCGTTTCTTTTTTGATTGAATGACCGTTTGCTTCCAATTTTTTAATATATTTTCAAATTGTTTTGCATCAGTAAAATTATATTTCATTAAACCGAAAATACTTTCCATTGCACTATTTACATTCATTGTTTTGCTAATATAATCAGAAAAAAATGCTAATGCATTAAATAAAGCATGATAACCGCATGTTGCAGCTTCCTTTTGGGGTACTACTTCAATTTGTTTAATTATTAGTTCAGCATTATCTTCTACTTCAGATTTATCAGTCTGCATGCCATTTGTAGATAAATGTGGTTCTTTTTTTCCATTGCTGGGTTGAGAAGTTTTTGTAGATATTTGATCAGGTTTGGTTTCTTTGTGCAGTAATTCAAACAATTTTTTGGACGTTTTCGTACCTTTATCGGGCAGTTTAGGTAATTTATTATACCACCAGCTAAAAAGGCCTAAACCGATTAAACCAGTACCAATTAATAGAGATGAGGCTTTATTTTCAGTACCCCACTTAAAAGTTGTATTTAATAACGATTGAAAATTCCAGGCCTGGATAGTAATTGGCTGGAATGAAATAGCGAATAATAAAAAGAGAGTGCCATATTTTCTAATCATAAAAACCTCCGAAACTATAAAGTACACTATAATTTTTGCATAATCTGGAGAATATGTCAAATAGCAAGTAATATTTGGCTGCTGTAATAAATTTCGCAATGCATACTTGTCTTAATGAAAAAACCTGCGATAGAATGTAGCTAAATAATAAATTGTGTTATACTTGGCTTCCACTTAACGTAAAATAATTAAATTTCAATACGAAGGGACTCGTGATGGGATTATTCCAAGGGAACATGTTTTGGCAGTTGCTAATACAATCTGATACAATGACTAAATTTGTCATCATTGTGTTATTGATCATGTCAATTCTATGTTGGACGGTCTTTTTTTATAAAATTATTTTATTCAGCGTAAAACGACGTCAAATGCAATCAGCGCTTCGTTATTTAAAAAAAGTTCATACATTAGATGATTTGCGTACAATGGCCGCAGCATTTGCACATACATTGCCGGGTTATGTAGTTAATAAAAATTTAAGTTTTCTTAAAGCATTACTTGAAGTAAAAGAAAGTAAAATTCTTTTAAGCGAACATGAATTAGAACTTCTTCAACAACGTGTTGAACAAACAATTGATGATATTGTGCATCGTGAAGAATCATATTTACCCCTTTTATCAAGTACTGCAGCGGCAGCACCATTATTAGGATTATTTGGTACTATTTGGGGTTTAGTACATGCATTTATGAGTATTAGCCAAAGTCAACAAGCTGATATTGTTACTATTGCACCAGGGATTGCGGAAGCTTTAATTACAACGCTCGTTGGGTTAATAGTGGCAATACCAGCATTGCTGATATTTCATTATTTAAATACGCAAGTTAAACATTTGGAGCAACAATTATTAAATCTTGCTGATAAACTTGCATGGTTGGTACAAACGATATTTTTAAGAAGGTAAAAGTATTAAATAAGGATGTGTAATGATGCGTTCAAAAAGATATAAAAGACGTCGTACACTTTCTACGCCGGAAGTGAGTCTTACTCCATTAATAGATACTGCTTTAACGTTGCTTATTATTTTTATGGTTACCGCACCAATGATCAATAATGCGATTAAAGTTGAATTGCCAAAAGGTGCTATTAAAGAAGGTGGTAAGGAGCAACAAGAATTAGTAGTGACGATTGATCAAAAAGGGGAAATCTATTTTAATAACAAACAAGTTTCTTTAGTTGCGCTTGAGCAAACAATTAAAGATTATTTTGTGGCATCTGCAGCATCGACTGAAAAAAGTGTTTGGGTAAGAGTGCATGGTGCAACAACAACGTGCGATACGTTAGTTGATGTTATGAGTAAGATAAAAAATATTGGTGGTGTAAAAGATGTTAAAATTGCCACACAAAAAATGGCTGTCACAAGTGCCTAAACGGGTTCGTTTTTTAGGTAAACTTTGTCTCTTATCAATATCATTACATGGTATATTATTGATTTTTCTAACTATTGGCCTACATAAAAATAATAATCAAACAATGCATATTATTTTAAATAGACGGTCATCAGATGCGCAAATTATTTTATTGCCGCATTTTAAAACTATTCCTCAAGCGGTTAAAATTGCATCGACAGAAAAAAAACCATGTATTGAAAAAAATCATACAAAAATAAATACGGTTAAAAAAGAAGATTGTCAAAAATTGGCTGATAATATGCAAAACAAAAAATCAGCAAATCAGCTTATAACACAACCAATGAAGAAAAAGGTTGCTAAAACGCAGCCGTTAAAAAAAGAACCGATTAAAAAAGTGGTACCCGCTAAAAATAATGTAGCTCAGAATCAAAAAAAAGTAGCAACAAAGCAAATAGCAACACCAGATAAAGAGCCTGTTGCTCAGCCACTAAAGCCTGCGCAATCATTACAAACTACAACTACTGCTGAATCTAATGAGCAAGAAATTATTTATATTGGCAGAGAAGATAAGATAATACTTGAACATCAAATGCATGTGCAACGGCAAATAGAAAATGTTTGGCGGTCACCAGTTGGATTGGCCAAAGATTTAACATGCGAGATTGCCGTAACATTAAACGAGCACGGTGCGGTTGAACAACTGACGATTGAAAAATCATCACAAGTATCCACCTACGATATTACCGCGCGAAGTGCACTTTCTCATATTACATACCCAAAAACAATGTGGGGTAAACGGTTAATAATAACTTTTAAACAGTAGGTCATTATACATGATGAGTTGCAAAAGACTTTTTTTAATCATTGTTATTTTATGCAATTTTCCGTTTTTACTTGCACAAAATAATCATCAAGCATCAATGATAATTTCAGCATCAAAATCAGAAAAGACGCCGCTTTTATTAGGATTAGTTGGTAATAATATACAATTAACTTCATGTGCAGATATTCTGAAAATTATGCTGGAGCAGAAGCATTTTAAAACAATGGGATTTCAAGTTGCGCAAGAAAATTTTTTATCGATACCATCAAAGCGAACAATAAAAAAATATGGCTCATCCCATCCGATCGGTATTTTTTTAGAATATAATAAAAAGAATAATGCATTAGTTTGGCGCTTATATGATACTTTTTATGCGAGCATGATAAAAGGTGGGCAGTTTAATATTCAAGATATGCCAGTGCGCGTACAGGCAGAGCATTTAGCAGATCAATTATGGCCAGCGTTAACTGGTCAGCCAGGATTTTTTTCAACCCGCATTGCCTTTTGCAAAGATATTAAATCCAATAATCAACGTGGCATAAAGCAATTGTGTGTCATTGCGCCATATGCTCAAACAACGAAGTCTGATGATAATGCATTTCTTAATACGCTCATCGAGCGGGGTAAAGTTTTTGCACCACGCTGGAATCAAGATACTCAGAATCCACTTGTTTTATATTCTGAAAGTACCTTATCAAATGTCAGGTTAATGTCAGTTGATTTAAAACAAAAGCGCAAAATTATTTCCAATTTTGACGGGCTTAATATGCTGCCAAGTTTCTCCTCTGATGGTAAGCGCGTTGTATATTGCTTATCAATAAATAGTAAAAGTCAGTTATATTTGTATGAATTAAATGAAGATAAAGAAACCGCTCATTTAAAAAGGTTAACGCATAATGCTGGTAATAATTTATCGCCATTTTTGTGCGCAAATGGTGACATTATTTTTTGCTCAGATTTTGAAGGAAAGGGCCCACAAATTTGCCGGTATCATCATAAAGATAATGTGATTGAGGCAATTACGCGTAATGGTTACTATGCGTGTCCCGTTTTAAATCCAAAAATTGAGGTTATCGCTTATTGCAAAAATGTGAAAGGGTATATGCAGATTTATTTGTATGACACTAAAACGAAAAAACATGAACAAGTAACTTTTGATAATACGCACAAAGAAGAATGTACATGGTCTCCGTGTGGGAATTTATTAGCATACAGCGTTGATACAGGTAAAACGAGTAGAATTGCATTATTTAATACTAATACTCGTGAGCAACAATTTATTACCGCCGCCCATGAGCGTTGCACCTATCCTGCTTGGTCGCCACAATATGAGCGGCCAATTGTATTGGCATCGCGGGATTGAGCGATTATTTTCTTGAAGTAAAATATTTAATTCCAAAGGCTACACCGAGACCAATAAGTCCAATTCCGGAGGCAACAGCTAATTTATTATTGTTTACAAAACTTCGATATCTTTGTATTTTTAGTTTATAATAATAAGTCCACTTTAATAATTTAATTGCTATTTCCTGTTCTTCTGTGGTCAAATCTTCAAATGTGGTCAAAAAATCAAGTGCAGTATAATTATCTGTATATTTAATAATTAATTTTAAGATATTAAGATGGTTACCTTCTATAGCCAACATTAATGGTGTAGAACCAACTGAACTTACCTCAGCACCATTTTTAAGAAGTAACTCTACAATTTCTATACGTCCATTTTTTATGGCAACCATTAATGCATTCCAAGAATCAAGTAGTACATGTTCATTAACATCGACACCATTTTTTATTAAAAATTCTACAACTTCATAATGCCCGTTTCCTGCAGCCAAAATTAATGGGGTCCAGCAACTATTGTGAGTATATTCAGAGTAACAATTTTTCTTCAATAAAGATTCAACAATTTTTTTATTTCCTGCTGCAGCATGAAAATGCAGTGGAGTTTCATTATCTTTGTTAACAGATAAGAAATCTTTATGGCTTAATTGTGATGTAACTTCTTGAAAAACTCTATAAGGTATTTTGGGATCAAATAAAGCTTCTTGTGGAGTATTGTAGGTATGGGATAATATTAGAGGAGTATAATCTCTTATTTCAGTTTTTTTATCCCCAGCTAAGTAATTAATCAGATGTATTTTTTCATATATACACGGTTTAATTTTTTCTGTTAAAGCTTTTTCCATTCCATATAATGAACTGCTTGGCAGACAATTACCTAATCCGAGAAAAATAAATAAGAGATAAAATAATTTTTTCATTGGTCTCACATTGAAATATATAGGTTGGGCAATTTTTATATTTTTAACGAGAATATAATTGTATTATTTTATAATAGCAATGATTTGTCAAAGGCGTATTCTTTGAGATATTATGAGAATCTTCGGTAAAAGATAAAATTGCCCTGTTCTGGTTCTTTAAAAGGAATTTTATAGAGCATTGGGCTTTATAGTTGCTTAAAAGTCGACAATTTTCGTACATTATATTATTATGAAAGGAATTTTTCTTGTACCTTTCTATTATTGAAATTTTATAGTACAATTAGAATAAAAAGTTTCAAGCTATAGGATTTTAACAACTTATATGCTTATTGCAGAGTAATTAACGTTTAATAAAATAGGAATATTATGAGACATCGCATGCGCAATAACAGTTTTGCCAAAGGCCCTAAAGGGGTTTTTATTATAGTATTTTTCTTTCTTGTTTCCATTTTAGCATTAACTAAATTGACCGATTATACCCGTCACGTCAAAACAATGAATTATTCATCTTTTATTGATGCAGTAGAGCGTGGTGATGTGAAATCAGTTCATATTGCCGGGCAAGATGTTTACGGCGCTTTAAAGGATGGCTCTCGGTTTGAAGCAGTTATTGCAGAGGGAGCACAAAATTTTGATACATTGCGTAAGCATGACGTTGAATTTTCAGTGGCACCCAATTCGAGCCCTCTTGGCCCTTGGTATATTTTTCTATTGATGATTTTATTAACGGTGCCACTCGGTATTTGGTACTTTTTCAAACAAAATCGAAATGGTTCAGGCGGCTCCAGTGGTATTTTCTCTATGGGTAAAAGCCGCGCAAAAATGTTTAACCCTTCGATGATTAGTGCTACTTTTGATTCGGTGGCAGGAGTTCATGAGGCAAAAAGTGCCTTGAAAGATGTAGTAGACTTTTTAAAAAACCCAGACAAATATCATCGTCTTGGCGCAAAAGTGCCTCGCGGTATACTTTTAGTAGGAGAACCAGGAAATGGAAAAACACTTTTGGCAAAAGCAATAGCTGGTGAAGCTAATTGTCCATTTTTTAGTATAACTGGTTCTGATTTTATTGAAGTTTTTGTTGGAGTAGGTGCTGCACGCGTACGTGATCTATTTGCACAAGCACGAAAAAATTCACCATGCATTATTTTTATTGATGAAATTGATGCTATTGGCCGTTCTCGTGGAAGTGGTTTTGGTGGTGGACATGATGAGCGTGAACAAACTCTTAATCAATTATTAACTGAAATGGATGGTTTTGAGACCTATCAATCTCCCGTAATTGTGATTGCTGCTACTAATATTCCCGATGTATTAGATAAGGCATTATTGCGACCTGGTAGATTTGATCGTTGGGTGACTGTGCAATATCCAGATCAAGAAGCGCGTGAACAAATTTTAAAGATACACGCTGGTAATGTAAAAATTGATGCTGATGTTGATTTAGAATACTTAGCAAAAGAAACAGCCGGATTTTCAGGTGCAGATCTTGCTAATTTGATGAATGAAGCCGCAATTAATGCTTCTAAAAAAAATCAAAATAGTGTGTCAATGCAGGATCTAACTGAAGCACACAAAAGTATGATGCGTAACCGAGATGCTACTTCATCAGGAAATGCGGGAAATATGTTAGCTAAAGGTTCAAGCAAACCTAAAATGTTTATGCCTACGCAGGTAAAAACTAAATTTGCTGATGTAGCTGGTATTCCTGAAGCTAAAGAGGAATTGCAGGATGTGGTAGATTTTCTTAAAACACCTGAAAAATATCGTAGATTAGGCGCTAGGCTTCCTAAAGGGCTTTTATTGGTTGGTGACCCAGGAAATGGAAAAACATTGCTTGCAAAGGCAGTGGCAGGTGAAGCTAATTGTCCATTTTTTAGCGTCAGTGCTTCTGATTTTGTTGAAATGTATGTTGGTGTTGGTGCTTCTCGAGTACGTGATCTATTTGGTCAAGCGCGTCGTCACATGCCAAGTATTATTTTTATTGATGAAATTGATGCCGTTGGTGGTAAGCGAGTAGCTGGCTTTGATGGTGGCAGTGATGAACGGGCACAAACATTAAATCAATTATTAACTGAAATGGATGGATTCAATTCAGAAGATTCTTCAATAATTATTATGGCTGCTACCAATCGACCTGATATTTTAGATAACGCATTATTGCGGCCAGGTAGATTTGACAAGCGCATTGATGTACCATATCCAGATCTTAAAAGTCGTGAACAAATTTTACAAGTTCATGCAAAAAATATAAAAATTGATCCAGCAGTTGATGTTACCCGCATCGCTCGTGGTACGCCCGGTTTTTCAGGCGCAGATCTTGCTCATTTAGTTAATGAGGCAGCATTAATCGCAACCAAAAAGACTGAGCAAGAAACTGTTACCATGTATGATTTTGAAGATGCGCGTGATAAAATTATGTTGGGTAAAGAATTAAGATCAATTGTATTGTCAGATCAAGAACGAAACATGGTTGCCTATCATGAATCAGGACATGCTTTAGTGAGATTACTGCTTCCTAAAGTTTCAGATCCACTGCACAAGGTTACTATTGTACCACGTGGCAAAGCGCTTGGGGTAACTCATTCATTGCCTGAAAAAGACAAATATCTTTCAACCAAAGAAGAACTATTTACGCTTTTAATGGTTTGTCTTGGAGGGCGTATTGCTGAACAATTATTCTTTAATGTTTTAAGTTCAGGTGCTGCTGATGATTTTCAAAAGGCTACGCATTGGGCACGAAAAATGGTGTGTTCATATGGTATGACTGATGAACTTGGCCCCGTAGTGTATAATCAAGGACGTGGTGAATTTGAATATTCTCAAAAAACTGCAGAACGAATTGATGACGTGGTTCATAAAGTTCTGGCTGATGCGCAAGCTCAAACTGAAGAATTATTACGTTCAAATAAGGATAAATTAGAAAAATTAGCATTGGCTTTATTAGAAAAAGAAACCTTATTTGCGGATGAAATTTATGCTCTGTTAAATATTCAGCCAAGAGAAAGTTTTAAATTGGTTGATAAGGACGAGGATGCTTAAACCGGACATTGATTTACAAAAATCGGTGGAACCTATTATTCGTAAAGCGGGTGATATTTTACTTTCATATTGGCAAAAGCCCATTATAAGATCACAAAAAAAAGACCATGGTTTTGTGACTGAGGCTGATATTGCGAGTGAAGAATACTTAATTGAAGCATTACATCAAGTATTACCTGAAGCATCATTTTTTGCAGAAGAATCGGGTAAAAAGGGCAATACTGCAGATGGTTATTGCTGGGTTATTGATCCACTCGATGGAACGACTAATTTTGCTTTTGGTATACCACATTTTTGTATTTCGATTGCGTTGACCTATTTTAATGAACCTATTTTTGGTATGATCTTTCTACCATTATTTGATGAGTTATTTTATGCTCAAAAAGGAAAAGGATCATTTTTAAATCAAAAAAAGATTGCCATTGCGCAGGATAGGCCGCTTGATAAGACGTTGCTTTTGGTTGGGTTTCCTTATAAAAAAGGAAAGACATTTTTAAGAGTTTTAGAGAATCTTAACCAAATTTCAACGCGGACATACGCATTTCGCCATTTAGGAGCAATTGCAATAGATCAAGCATATATTGCTTGCGGCAGAGCGGATGGTCTTTTTTTTGAAGATTTAGCCTGGTGGGATGTAGCTGCTGGTATTTTGCTTATAAAAGAGGCCGGCGGTGTAGTTTCCACCTATGAGGGTAAAGATATTAGGCCAGAATATCATTCTTATGTGGCTGCAAATGAGGGTTTGTATCAACATTTGTTCTCATTATTGCAAAAATAACAAAGTAATCATTGAAAAAAATCATATTTTTAGTAAAGTAATAATAAGATTGCACTATCAAAAAGGACAACAAACATGTCACGAATTTGTACCATATGTAATAAAAGACCACAAGTTGGCAATTTGGTAAGTCACGCAAAAAACCGTACAAAACGCTGGCTTTACCCAAATGTTCACAAATTTCGCTTTACCTTAGTTGGTCAAGAACCAAAAAAGGTACAACGCGGTGCGGTATGCACTAAATGCGTAAAAGCTGGCAAAATAGAAAAAGTTTTATAATTTAGAGGTTATCTTCAATGGCAAATATAAAATCAGCAAAAAAACAAGCTATTCAAAACGAAAAGCGTCGTCAAATAAACCTCGCTCGCAAAACATCAGTTAAAACTGCAGTAAAAAAAGTTTTAACGGCTATAGAAAAAAATGCTCCAGTAGAACAAGCAAAAGAATTGCTGAAGGATGCTGAAGCAAAATTAGCACGCGCTAAAAATAAAGGTGTTTTACATTTTAATACCGTGCGCAGAAAAATTAGTAATTTAGCACAAAAAATTGCTGAATATACAAAAGAGCAACAAGCTTCAAAGTAAAAATTAAAAAGGGAGTTTTTTTAACTCCCTTTTTTTCTTATAATAATCGAATTTGATAAAGCCAATCTTAAAACGCACTATAATCAATAAGCCTACCTTCACTTTGTGCAGCTTTTGCTGCTTGATGTACTTCACTTATATTCTTGTGAAGACTAGTTGCAAGATTTTCCATTTTTTGTGAATGATCTTCGGCCTCCTGCAATTTTTCAAAGATTAAATTGAGCAAATTTTGTAAATCTGTAATTGCTTGGGTAATATCTTTATTACCGCTAGTTATAGCCATACGTTGAATTTTAAGAATTTGATTGATAATTTGTTTTGAAAGTTGTTGTAAATTTTTTATATTAGCGGTTTGTTTTTGTGCTATTTGTTTTGTTTCATTTGCTATTTGTTGTGTTTCTTCTAGTGCATATATTGAGTTGAGTGAAACCATTAATAATGTTAATAATCCATATAATATTTTCTTCATTTTATTCCTTTTTTGTAGATTTCAATTTTTAAATAAAATCAAATATAAGAATATTTGTGGGCCATGTGGACACTCTTAACTTATATTCTATGTGATAATTAGCTTTAATTTCAAGACTTTTTTGATTTTTCTTGCTTAATCATATGGGTTCGATATCTGCTGAGAAACTGTTTTGCCACTGAGGTTGCCGCTCGAGATGAACCGGCGTGCTCTATAAGTAGTACTAAAACCAAGGGAGGAGCTTCTTTAAAACAGATATAAGCAACAAACCAAGCATGTTCTAAATGTTCCTTACCCAATGAGCGTTTTCCGAGCTTACTAACCTGAGCAGTTCCGGTTTTAGCATAAATTTTTATATCTTCAATAGTATTAACTCGAGCTCCAGTACCTTGAGTAACCACCGATTTCATTGATTTTTTGAGAAAATTACGTGTAGAGAGAGAAACGCTAAGAGGACGTAAGAAAATTGGTTCCTGTGTTAAAATACGTGGATTGACTAAGTACCCTTTAAAAATGCTACCGATCATACTGGCAATTTGAATTGGCGTTACCAGTAAATATCCTTGACCAATGCTGGCATGCAATGTTTCGCCAGCCCACCAAGGTTCGCCTAATTTTTTATACTTCCATTCCCGTGTGGGGACCAAACCAGCTTGTTCAGCAAATACGGTATTTGTTTTTTGGCCGAGACCAAACTTTAAAGCATATGTTGCAAGATCATCAATCGATATTTGTTTGCCAATTTCATAAAATGGAATATTGCACGATTTGGCAACCGCTTCATGCATCGTTAAAAAACCATGTCCAGAGCGCTTTGCGCAATGATACCGTAAATTATGAAATTTAAGATACCCATTACATTCAAAAATAGTTTCTGGGCTAATAATATTTAATTCAAGGCCAGCAGCAAGAGATACTAATTTAAAAATTGATGCGGGCGGATAGCAGGCATTAAAAACACGATTCAAAAAAGGCTTATTTTCTTGTAATGCAAGCCATTTATCCGAATTAATTGGACTTAAAAAAACACTTGGATCAAAACTTGGACGAGATACTAGTGCTTTAATAGCGCCATTTTCTGGATCAATAAGAATCATTGCGCCAGTTTGATTATTGTTAAAAGATTGCTCTGCTATCATTTGTAAAGAAACATCCAGTGTTGTTTGAATATCATTGCCAATTAAAGATTTTTTTATTTCTTGTTCAAAAATAGAAGAACCCGTTGAATTTATTAAGTTAATACGCTGCCCTTTTGTTCCTTTTAGCGTTGTTTCGAATAGTTTTTCTAGGCCCATTTTTCCTTCAGTATCCAATGCTATATTACTAATGTATCCGATAGTATGGCTTGCAAGCATTGTATAGGGATAGTATCGTTTAATTTCCTTTTCAATCATGATATTCGGATGATCAGGGAATTTTTCAAAAATTTTACTCAAGTGTTCAAATGAAATATCCGAATCAAGTAAAACTTTTTTGCCATATTTTTTTGCGTATTGAATTTTTTCATGTAAGGTTTCAGTTTCATTTATATCACATACTTTTTTTAAAAATGATAAAAGATCTAGTTGATCTGCTGATAAATTTTTATTGTGAGAACTTTGCCAATAAAGTTTTGTAACTGGCCTATTTGTAGCAAGTAGTTTGCCGTTACAATCTAAGATATTGCCGCGTATACAAGGAGTCTTTGTGGTGCGTATACAATTTTTCTGTGCACGAATTTGAAGCTCATTTCCTAAATAAATTTGTAGATGAAAAAGGCGCGCAAAAATAATGAAAAAAATAATTGCTAAAATACAACTGACTCGTTGATAATGCCGGTCAAAAATCGTTCCTTCTAACGACATAATAAAATTACGTTGATTGTTTTTTAATCGAATTAAATGGATGTATTGAATCGCACATTTCACTCAATTGTGTGTTGGAAACATGTGTGTATTTTTCAGTACTTGTAAGTGTAGCATGACCGAGTAATTCTTGAACCACTCGTAAATCAACACCTTGATTTAATAAATGCGTAGCAAACGAATGACGGAGCTTATGCGGCGTTATTTTTTTTTGAATATTTAAAAATGATCGAAACATCTCGCAAATCCGTTGAATCGAACGAGTTGATATTGATTGACCTCGATGATTTAAAAAAAGATATTCATCATCGCTTTTTTGTAATAGACGTTCTTTTTCTAAATAAGTAATTATTTTTTCTTTTGCTTTTGAACCAAACAATACAAAACGTTCCTTTTTTCCTTTGCCAAAGATACGGATTGTTTTATTTTCTAGATCGATATTATTAAAAGTAATACTTACTAATTCAGAGCATCGAATACCGGTAGCGTATAATAATTCAAAAATCGCTAAATCACGATGCGGGCTTGATGTGGTGAGTTCACTTGGCTGGATTTTATCCAATAAATAAGAAATTTCATCAATGCTTAAATATATCGGTAATTTTTTATCAAGGCGCGGACGAGTTAGCTTTAATGCTATCGGAATGCCTTGCTTATTTAAAAATCTAAGAAACGATTGTAAGCAAGAAATTTTACGTGCAATAGAACTTTTGCTTATTTTTTTATAATACATAGCAACAAAATAACGTTCTATTAAAAGACGAAACGGGATTTCGATCTTATTTCTTGTTATATTTTCTTGCCAAAATTCAATTAATTGATTCAAATCACTTTCATAGGCACGATAGGTATGAGTGGAAACGTTTTTTTCTATTTTCAAAAAAGTGATAAATGCTATTTTTTGTTCTTTAAAATCTTTTAATTTCATAGTACTCCTTGTGCTAGATTAAACAATACGCAAATGCGCGGGATTAATCAATATTATACTCTTTGCATCGGCGATTGATTGAAGAGCGATTTACGCCAAGGAATGTTGCGATTTTATTTTGATTTTTAAATTTTTGCATAAGCATGCGGAGTATTTTAGGATCTTTGAGTGCTTTTTTGCCCAAGCGTGCCGCTTCTACCAGCTCAGGATCTGAGACATTATACGCAGGATCGAATTGTACTTCTTGTAAAACTTCATTTTTTTGCGATTTTTTTAACAATATATTTTGTACACGGCTTCTAAATTCTTGCAAACTTGCTGGACATGAATTTATAAGTTTGAGTTTTTCTTTTTCAGTTAATACCAAAAGATTTTTAAAAGTCTGTGTTTGAATTGCTTGTTCAGTAAATCCTTCAGCAAGATCAGTAAGTTCCTTTTTTGGTAATGAAAGTAAAGGCGGCATAATTAAAGTGGTTTGGTTGAGCTCTTTAAAAAGTGCCCTAGAAAATCTTCCTTCTTGAACGAGCGTTGATAAATTTTGATTAGTGGAGCAGATGATACGTACATTTGCAGTAATCTTATGATCTCCTTTAAATACATGAAAAAAGCCATAACGGATAAATTCTGCCAAGTGATGCTGGGTTTCTAAATCAAGAAAATGAATATTTTCAATGAACAAGGTTCCGACTTCATTAAGTTTTTCCAGTAAAGCAAGTTCACGATTTAAACCAAAAATAGAATTCATACCAAATAGCTTCATTGCGGTTGCAAAGTTTTTTTCAGGCGCTTGTAGTTTAAGAATATGTAAAGTTTCTCGTAAACTAATATGATGCAATAGCTCAACCATAGGCATGATATCTGCCTCTGGTATTTCAAGTAACAGTGCTTTTTTAGAAAGTGCTGTTTTAAGAAGTTCAATTTTAAAATTAAGAAGTTTTTCACCAGAACCAGGAATAAGCTGTTTGATTAATTTTCCAGAAGCAGTGGTTTCTAGATATAAGAGATAATCCCATTCTGAAGGATTTTTAAGTAAATCAACTTGTTCTTTAACAATATCAGAGATTTCTGGGTAATAAACCAAAATAATGATATTGTTTTGTTCTAAATTTGGGATAGCTGATAAAACTAAACGATTTCCGATTGTATCTTTTACTAGACATGTATAACTTGTTTTATATTCCTGCACCTGCTGTGAAAGCTTGTATAGCGATTTAGTTAATGGATGCCCTTCCTGCACATTGATATTAACTTGTAATAAATCTTTTGCCGTTTGATTAGCATAAATAAAACGGCGTTGCTTATAAAATAAAATGCCAATTTTACGTTGTTTGTTATCACGCAAGAAAGATCGAATACTCTCTTTATACTGGTTAATCTCATGAAGTTTACGATACAGTTCTTCTTGCAGTTCTTTTTCTTTTTGAATGATAGTAACTAGGTTTCTATTTTCGAGTAAGTTAATAATATTAGCAAGATAACTAGCAAATACCACCATCTCATCCCGCTCTATATTGCTATAAAATTCTTCAGAGCGAGAATCACGTTCTACAACGATATAACCAATAATAGTGTTTTTTTCGTAAATAGGTAAAAAGATATCAACATTAATTTGTTTTAAAAAAGGTAGTATTTCTTGTGATGTAGCTGAATTTTCATAAAAATTGCTAAACTCAATTTCATCCATAATTAATATTTTTTCTTGCCTTAAATAGTTGGCAATTGAGCAGCCTTCATTTTCATGATGACTGATAAATGCCTCTACTGTTTTTTCAATCGGATTTAACGAATCAACGGTATCATCAGGTTCTTGTTTTCTTTTTATTTTTCGCATAACAAGCATAATGCGATTTGGATGAACGCTAAACATATTTTTGAAAAATGACTGTGCAATATGATTCAATTCCTTCATGTTAGTAACTTGCCCGAGCTGTTCAAGCGTATTTTTAAAATCATCAATAAAGTTAAATGAAGAAACTGATTGCACATGATTTTGAAAATTTAAAAAGCGTAGACCCATTACTTTTTTTGCAGAAAAATAGAGCGCAAAAGTTAATGCAGCCGTAGAAATGCTGACAACTGCATAGTTGCTGGCAATGTAGGAAGGGTAAAATGAAAATGGATATAACTGTATAAAATCAGAGATTAAATGAGGAGCGATTAGAAATTTAATAAATACTTTTGCTTGTTGATGTAAAATTTTGGGGAGAAAAGTTGTTTTTAGTTTTTTTAAAGTGAAATACAAACTAAAAACTATAGGGAAAAAATTATAAATGGTACTAATAGTATATAAGCTATACTTAAAAGATATTGTAGAGGCGAAAAAAATATTTTGTATTGCTAGATAAAGATGTAAAAAAGAAAATAATATACCTATTCCAATAAAGAAATATTGAAATATAGAAATTTTATAGTCTTTATTAATTAAACTTTCAATGAAAAGACTTAAAGCTTGATATTCAACAATAAACCATATCCAAGATATTCGTATAAAAAATGATACGAGCTTATAAGAAAAATCTGGAATAAAAAGTTTTTTGATTGTAAAAATAATCCAAGCCATATCAGAAAACATGGCACTTATAATTACAATAGATAGAAAAATCCATGGCTTTTTCACACTCGTTGATCTAAAAAATCCATGAATGATAATAAAAATTAATAAACCTGTTTTAAAACTAATTGATATTAATGTAATAAGTAATAAAAACGGAAAGCTATTTATTATTGTCTCAAAAAAATATAAAATATTGAACATATTATCTTGAATCAGTTAAATAATTTTAGTACACTACAGCATAATAATAAGAAATATTTTTAAAACCTAAATTTTTAGGAGGTACTATGAAATTCAGTATTTTAAGATTAACTCAAATGAGCTTGACAGTCTTAACATTTATTTTATCCATTGCGCCACCTTTTATGGATTAATTTTACCAAAAAAATACTGTTATAACAAATTGGAGTGGCTATTCACAAAAATAGCACTATAAAGCCATCGGTTGAAGAGCAACGTAAAAGAGCATTAAAAATAATTGATCTTTTGCAAAAAAATACCCTAGGTATGCAGCAGCCGATGGTTTTTTCTATTTCTGAAAAATTTGGTCATGATCCTTTCTTAATCTTAATCAGCTGTCTTTTAAGTTTGCGAGCTAAAGACACCACGACTTTACCTATTTGCCTTGAATTATTTACAATTGCGCGGACTCCGCAGCAATTATTAAAAATTTCGAAGATGAAATTAGAGAAACTTATTTATCCAGTTGGCTTTTATCAGAAAAAAGCTGCAGTACTCCATGATGTTGCAGATCAAATTATTACACGATTTGATGGCAAGGTGCCAAGCACGCGTGAAGAATTATTAAGTTTACCTGGTGTTGGCCGCAAAACAGCAAATTTAGTGCTTGGTGAAGGATTTGGTATTCCAGCAATTTGTGTTGATACCCATGTGCATCGTATTTCTAATCGACTAGGGCTTATCGCAACGCAAAAACCAGAAGAAACTGAAAAAGAACTGGAAAAAGTGTTACCAAAACAATTTTGGATTGAATGGAATCGATTATTAGTAATGTGGGGCCAGAATATTTGTGTTCCTATTTCACCATTTTGTTCAAGATGTGCACTTTTTGATGTGTGTGATCGAGTTGGTGTGATTAAAAGTCGATAAATATAAAATTAATAAAGAAAACAAAAAATAAAAACGCCGAGTTGATACGACGTTTTTATTTTTTATATTTACGCTAAGCTTAAGCAGCTTTTTTCGTTGCTTTACGACGCGCGCCTGCTTTACGAGCAGCTCCTTTTCTACGTCCTGTAGCTTTTTTAGCGGTTTTTTTACGCCCAGCGGCTTTTTTAGCTACTTTACGTTTTTTGGTAGCTTTTTTAGCAGTTTTTTTGCGTCCAACTGCTTTTTTAGCTACTTTACGTTTTTTAGTAGCTTTTTTAGCTACGCCTTTTTTAGCAGCAGATTTTTTAGCTGCTTTTTTTCTTCGCTTTGCCATTACACTTCTCCTTTTAAAAGGATTACACAATATTTCATCCTCATTACTAATATTACTGATTGATTTTTTAAAAAGTCAACAATTTTAGTATGTTAAATGTTTATTTTTTTTCACAATGTACATTTTTATTTTGTTATTTTGTCAGTAATATGTTTAATTAACAGTTTTTTTTAGTAATTTTTTTATATATTATGCAATTTAATTTTTAGATAAAAATAAAAGCCCATTTGATAATGAGCCTTTAATAATTTAGATATTATTTTTGTAATTCGTGTGCTTTTTGTAAAATATCATCAATAGAAAGATTGAACTCTTGCTTGCCATCAAAATAGCGTAACGTTATTGTATTATTTGCTTCTTCCTTTTTGCCAAGTACTAACATCCATGGAATTTTTTCCATTTGGGCGTTCTTAATTTGTCCAGAAATCGGATCTGAAGTAGTATCCATTTCTGCCCGTAGATGCTGTTTTTTCAATATATCAAGAATAGAAGCGGCATAATCTTTCTGTGCATCAGTGATAGTTAATATTTTTATTTGAACGGGCGCAAGCCAGAATGGTAAATTGCCTTTATAATGTTCAAGCAAGATGGCAAAAAAACGTTCAAGAGAACCATAAATAGCACGATGAATAATAACCGGACGTTTTTTTTTGCCACTTGAAGCAACATAGGTCAGATCAAAATTTTCTGGTTGGAAAAAATCAACTTGAATAGTGCCGCATTGCCATTCACGTTTCATCGAATCTAAAATTTTAAATTCAATTTTTGGTCCATAAAATGCTCCTTCACCTTCTTGAATGGTATATTCAAGATTGCTTTTTTTAAGCGCATTTTCTAAAGCTTTTTCAGCTTTGTGCCATAATTCATCAGAACCCATTGCACTTTCTGGTTTAGTAGATAATGCAACTTTAATATTAGGAAAATCAAATCTTTTTAATACGGCATATGTTAACTCAATAATATCTTGAATTTCGGTTTCTAATTGTTCAACTGAACACATAATATGGGCATCATCTTGGGTGAATGCGCGTACTCGCAGTAAACCATGTAAAACACCGGATAGCTCATGCCTATGCACGAGGCCAAATTCTGAAAGGCGTAAGGGAAGCTCGCGGTAAGAATGAGGGCGCTCATTATATAATAAAAATGCGCCAGGACAATTCATAGGTTTAATTGCGTAGGTTTCGTCATCAATATCGCAAAAATACATATTATCTTTATAAAATGCATAATGTCCTGAACGTTTCCATAATTCATCATTTAAAAGCATTGGTGTGGAAATTTCTTGATAATTATGTTGTGTTTGGAGTTTTCTTAGATAATTAGTTAATTCATTCAGAATTATTTTGCCTTTAGGATGGAAAAATGGAAAACCAATTGCTTCTGGATGAAAAGAAAAGAAATCAAGTTGCTTTCCTAATTTTCGATGATCAAACTGTGCCGCCTGTTCTTTACGCGCAAGATACTCATCTAAATCTTCTTGGGAATAAAATGCAGTTCCTGAAATTCGTTGCAACGCAGCATTTTTTTTATCAGCGCGCCAATAAGCGCCTGAAATACCTAATAAAGTAAAATGTTTAATTTCACCGGTTGAATCAACATGGCCACCACGACATAAATCATAAAAGTCACCTTGTTGTGAAAGACCTACGGTGTTATCGGGGATTTGCTCAATTAATTCAAGTTTAAACGGATTGCCGGCAAATATTTCGCGTGCTTTATCTTTTGGGATTTGTGTATGGGTGATAGGCAAATTTCGATCAGCAATTTCATGCATGCGCTTTTCAATAGCTGGAAGATCTTCTAGCTTAAAATTTTTTTCAGGTAAAAAGTCATAAAAGAAACCTTCTTTTGTTGCGGGTCCTATGGTAAGTAGCGTATTTGGATAGAGCTCTTTTATGGCGTGCGCTAATAAATGAGCGGCTGAGTGGCGAAGTTTTGGTAAATCATTTTTATTATCATTCATGCATCATCCTTAAATAAAATAGCTGATATTAAATTTAGTATAGCCGAAATATATTGTTTTTTGTACCGAACATAATACAATGATTTAAATGAATCCTTGCAAGAATGACTTGCGTTTAGTATATCAAAAAGGGAAGAAGTTAATTGCAAACTCAATAAGGAAATGCATGGCAGGAAATAGAATTTATCTGCTTGATACCAATGTTTTATTACATGATCCAGATTCAATTTTTAGTTTTAAATCTGCTCAAGTTGGTATCCCTATTATGGTTCTTGAAGAATTAGATTCGTTTAAAGGAGAAAGTATTGAACGTGGTTATAATGCGCGCCAAGCAATTCGGCATTTAGATGCATTACGTGCCACGGGTTCATTGCGCGAGGGTGTGCCACTTGATAATGGTGGAACACTTAAAGTATTTTTTGTACCGGATACTGAGAAGATTGAGTTCCCACTTTCTATGAATTTGAATTTGGCTGATAATATAATTTTGCTTACTGCGCTTGATTTAAAAAACCGTGGTTATGATGTGCAATTTATTTCTAAAGATTTAAATGCACGTGTAAAAGCGGATACGCTTGGAATCTCAGCACAAGATTATTTAAAAGGGCAAGTAAGTCCTGAGCGTTTTTTTCAAGGCTGGGTTCAAATTGAAGTGCCGGCGATCTCTTTAAAAAAAGCTATGCCACCAGAATTAGAGGAACTCGAAAAAGATAGAGGCATGACGCTTAATGAGTTTGCGTTACTTTCTAGTAGAAGCAATCCTTATAATTACAAATTATATCGTTATACACCAAAAAGAATATTTAAAGAAGTATTGCCTCCAAAATTTGAATGGCCTCTTGGGGCGCGTAACGCTCAACAAGCAATGGCGCTTGATTTACTTTTAGATGAAGAGATTCCTTTGGTAAGTTTAATTGGCACGGCTGGTACCGGAAAAACATTTATGGCATTGTTGGCAGGTTTGCAGCAGGTGCTCATTCAAGATATATATGAAAAAATTTTAATTTCTCGTCCCGTTATACCGCTTGGACCTGATATTGGTTATTTGCCCGGCACTATCGAAGAAAAATTACATAGCTGGATGCAACCAATTTATGATAATATGGAATTTATATTGCATTCAGTAAATGGAGGAAGGCGTAATGTCTCGGCATATGAGGAAATGTATTCCAGAAGACGTGGTGGTGTGCGGCCTAAAAAAGGAAGACGGGATGAAAGAAAGATGGATCCGTTAGATGAATTAATAAAAAAAAGAAAAATAAGTTTAGAAGCCATAACTTATATGCGAGGTCGTTCAATTCCGTATCAATTTATTTTAATTGATGAAGTACAAAATTTAACCCCGCATGAAGTCAAAACTTTAATTAGCCGTGTTGGCGAGGGTAGTAAAATTATTTTAGCTGGCGACCCATATCAAATTGATTCACCGTATTTAGATTTTAGCAGTAATGGATTAATTGTTGCGAACAGTAAGTTTAAAGGGCAACCATTATTTGGTACTGTATTCCTAGAAACTAGTGAACGCAGTGAATTAAGTAGAATGGTAAGCGAAGTGTGGTAGCTTAGAAGTCATCTTTACCATTTTTGAATCCGTATAAGTAAGCAAGGATTGCAGCTACGCCTATTCCAATAGTCCATAAACTTCGCTCTCCTTGATGCCGCCATTTTTGATTACGTTCAGCTTCTTTTTTTTGGGATAGAAACGGGTGTAAACTCTGTGCAAGTTGTTCATAGTGTTTGCCAAGTTCGGCTGCTCGTTGTTTTATAATGGCGATCTGTTCTTTTGATAGCGAATATTTAGGATGAACTTTGTTGGTTTTTAAATTTTGTGCATCTTCATAAAGTTGCTTAAGACACTTTTCAAAAAGTTGTCCTTCTTGCGTGGAAGAACCTATTGTGTTAGTAAATTTTCCTGATAATAATGAAATATTCGCGGGATTTTTTTTGAGATTAAATTTTTCAAAATAATTTTCTTTATTTTCTGCAAAACAAGAAAGAGAAAAGAAAAGCATGAAAAATAATATAAGCATATTATTCCTTAAAATACAAAATTTATTAACGGGTTATTTTGTTCCAAAGAGATCCAAAAAAATTTGATTTATAGGTGAAGTATGCAACCGTTCCTAATAAAGCGCAAAGGCTTCCAGTAATAATTTGTTTGAATCGATATTCTTTTTTAGAAGGAAAGGGTTTTAGAGTATTAACCATATGTTCTAAATATGAGGTATTTTCTGATTTAGAATCTGATTCATTACCTTCATAAGCCTGATGACTAACTACCTGATGACTAACTAATGGTTTATTTTTTGACGAACCCTCTTCAGACGAAGAACTCTCTTCAGACGAAGAACTCTCTTCAGACGAAGAACTCTCTTCTGATGAAGAACCCTCTTCTGATGAAGAACCCTCTTCTGATGAAGAACCCTCTTTTAATTCAGAATTAGAAGAAAAAGGTTTTAGAGTACTCATCATATGCTTTAAGTATGAAATATTTTCTGATTTTTTCTCTGAATCTAAATCAGCCTGATGGCTAAATTGTGCCCATTTTTTTAATGATTCAATATGTTTATCGGTTAAAGAGTATTCAGCAATAGGTGTTTTAAAATTATGAAAAGATATAGAATCAGTGTTCATTTTCTGCAAACATATTTTAAAAAGATCTGTGTATAGTTCATCATTCGATTCATCATAATAATTATTCAATAAAACAACTATATTAACTGGATTATTTTCTAATTTATAATTTGTGCTTAATTCAATAATTTTGCTAGCATCTGCACCGTCTTTACATTCTTTTACAAGATTTTCACGATAATCATTAAAAGTCAGAGTATTTGGCAAATCATATTTTTCAATCAGAAAACTTATGCCATTACATGGCAAGGTAGAAAAAATAAGGAAAAAAATAGATAATTTAATTAATTTCATAATAAAAGCCCCCATAAACAAGGTATATTTTCAATATTATAAGTATATGGGATCAAGAAAAAATTGCAAGCAGGGTCGAGATTAATATCAAATAGCAATACATTTCGCTTGTTTTTTGCTTTAAACACGAGAAGATTTTACTTTTTTAAAACGATTTTTTCAAATTGTTATGTTTTCCGGATAGGCTCTTAAAATACAAAATTTAATAATGGGTTATTTTATTCCAAAGAGATCCAAAAAAATTTGATTTATAGGTGAAGTATGCAACTGTTCCTAATAAAGCGCAAAGGCTTCCAGTAATAATTTGTTTGAATCGATATTCTTTTTTAGAAGGAAAAGGTTTTAGAGTAGCAACCATATGCTTTAAGTAGGAAATATTTTCTGATTTAGAATCTACTTCATCATCCTCATCTAAATTAGTCTGATGACTAAATTGTGCCCATTTTTTTAATGATTCAATATGTTTATCGGTTAAAGAGTATTCAGCAATAGGTGTTTTAAAATTATGAAAAGATATAGAATCAGTGTTCATTTTCTGCAAACATATTTTAAAAAGATCTGTGTATAGTTCATCATTCGATTCATCATAATAATTATTCAATAAAACAACTATATTAACTGGATTATTTTCTAATTTATAATTTGTGCTTAATTCAATAATTTTGCTAGCGTTCGTATCTTCCTTTTCACATTCTTTATATTCTTTTAAAAGTTTTTCACGATAATCATCAAAACTGAGCACAAGTGGAGGGTTAGATTTTTCAATCAAAAAACTCATGAAATTCATGCCATTACATTGCAAAGTAGAAAAAATCAGGAAAAAAATAGATAATTTAATTAATTTCATAACAAAATGCCCCCATAAATAAGTATATTTTCAATATTATAAGTATATACGATCAATCAAAAATTGCAAACAGGGCTGGGGATGAATATCAAATTGCAATACATTTTCAGGCTTGAAATTAATCAACAAATTGCTGAGAAAAGGGATTGCAGGAAAATACGCGTCGTATTATTAAATAGATCGCTTTTAAGAGAGGTTTTTCTTTGAGTATTGATACTGCGTATCTGGTACAAGAGACCGGATACTTACAGCACGCGGGCCCGAGTAAAGGGCGAATTACTTGAATAAGAAAGATTAATATATAATTAAGCATTTTCAAATGCCTTAAATAAAAGTTTTTTTAGTTGCTCAAAAGATAAATTCATTGCTTCTTTTCTAGCCAATACAATACAATCCAAACCATGATTAAATAAAGATTCTTGGTAAAAAATATGTTTTAAACGACGTCTGATGAGATTACGTTTTACCGCATTACCTGCTTTTCGAGAAATAACAACCAAAATGCGCCCATATTCCTTTTTTTGAGGAGCGAGGCGCACTTCAAGTCCTTGTTCATTCAGGCAAGTTCGAGCCTGTTTGAACAATTGCTGAATTTCGGGTTTAGAAAAAACGCTTATGCGTCGAGCCAAACCTGGATTTTGCATAATTATTGACGTATGCGAGCACGTACAGCAAGGCGTTTGCGTCCTTTGGCACGGCGACGATTCAATATTTTTCTGCCGTCTTTACTTTTCATGCGTTTGCGGAATCCATGCTTTCTGTTACGTTTTACACGGCTTGGTTTATAGGTGATTGACATGATTTAACCTTCTTAATTGTAGTTTTCAAGTTTTTGATACTTTAAATTATAGGGCAAAAAAGGATTTTTTTCAAATTCTATATTACCAATACGGTATTATTAATCTTCTGCCGATAATATTTTTGTGTAAAATGATTCATAATTGCCTTCTGAAGAGCATTAATCATAGATTCGGATTTTTTTTGCCATTCAGGGCTATTGCTTCCATAAGTATGGAATAATTCTACGCATTCATTAAACGCTGGATGAAAGCAAGCAGGAATATATCTTTGATGTTTTGGCCATTCTTCTATAATTTCAAGGAAATTTTCATAAACAAATTGCTCAAATACAGCATCTCTATAGGTGATAAAGAATCCAATGCCAATAAAAAAGCCAATACATCCTATTGCGAAGATATTATCCGCACGAGCGGTGGAATTGTTTGATTTATTATCTATTAAGGTATCTGCTATATAACCAGCTAATCCAAAACCAAGAATTGGTGCAAACCATATATTATTCAATGCATTATGTTTGGCGTCTTCTGCTGGCTTTGCAATAAGAACTTCTTCTATATAATCCCATTCTCTATCAAGAAATTCCAATGGTTCATTAGCATGCAAGTTACTTCCAATAAATGTGAAAATAAGAAAATAAAGAGCGAGGAATTTTTTTATGTACATAACATCCATTGCAAAAATTGAATTCATAAACATAACAGATAAAAGTATTAAGAATTGTTTACATTTCATAAAATTCCCACCAATCATAAATGGTAAATATTTAATAGAAGTAAATATAGCATTAAATGCTCTCGATATGCACATCAAGGGCGTTTAATTTGAAAATCTATATAAAATTACTTTGATTTTCGTATCCAAAAACCCAACTCATCATACCAATTGAACGCGTTGTGCCATTTGTGGTAATTGTTTGATAGCGTTTTGGGAAATGTAATTCGATTGCTTGTCTGATTATATATAAAGAATCAGAGGCAACTTTTTTAAATTTTTTATAATCAGTTTTATAAAGTTGATATAATTCATCAAACAAATCATGCAATTCATTGGGGGTTATATTTTTATTTGCTGGCCATTGTTTAATGAAATTTTTTAAAGCATTAAACATGATGCTTTTTGGTAAATACCACAGATAACCGAGTAAAGTGCCGCAGGTTGCAATTAGGCAAGGCATGTCAATAGCTTTTTCAAATTTTTTATCATTTTCAAGTCGATTTAATTGATTTGTTTCAATAACATAAATTAAAGTGCCAAATACTGAGCTTATAAATCCTCCAAATGTAGCAGCAGCAAGCTTCAATTTTGATTTCAATGAATATAATTCCTTATTTGGTTTAATAATGAAAGTATAATCCATATACTCCCATTCGCGATTCTTAAAAGCTTTTTGCGCAATAGTATCATTGGATGATACTTGCGCAGTACTTATGCAGATAGTAAGGAGGAGTAAGATTTTTTTTGTATTCATGAGGCACCTTTTTTTATAATTTTTTAATCAAAAAGAAAGAAATAAAAAAGTTCGAAATTAATCAGGCTTTTGCTAAGTCTATTATTCCAAAATCCATGGAATTAAAGGGGTTTTGGTAACGGGGGTATATTTTTTTGGGAAATGATGTTTTAGTGTTTGTTCGATAATCGGGATGAGTTCATAAGTAATGCTTTTGAATTTACTATATGTTTCTTTATTGCTATACAATCGGGACAGCATATCAAAAGATTCATGGAATTCTTGTGGCGTATATTTTTTATACGTTGACCAATTTTCAATAAAGTTTTTTAATGCATTGAATTGGATCCAGTGTTTAGAAATATATTTATAGCCTTTATAGGTAATAAATAAGCTCATAGATCCAATAATATTTTTGATTGTTTCATATAAAAATACTAATGTTAGATTTTCTTCATTCGATTGATATACTTCTTCAGCATTTAAATTTGCTAACCTATTGCTCACAAGTAAACCACTAATATTTTTTCCTAATTCAAAACCCATGAAAGTAGAGATCAAACCAATTGATTTATTTTTGAGACTATAAAATTCTTGCGTTGGTTTTTCTAAGAGCATGTAATCAAGAAACTGCCATTCGTCTTTGAATGATTTTAATGCGATAGCATCGAGAGCATGGGCAGTGGTTGATATTTGTAACACAAGAAGTATTAGTAATAATAATTTAGGTATGTGCATAAATAATCCTTGAACTTTGTATTTTTGTGAAAAAATAATATAGCAGTAAGTATAAATCAAACAATAAATAGCGCAATATTCCTTAATTTGAAAAATTTACAGGGGGTTTTGGGAGTTTTTGAGTTGAGAAAGGGAGATGTTAATTGTTGCAATCTGAAATAAATGCTATATAATTGATAATATATAGCATACTTTTTCAATTAAATAACTGCATACAAGGAACTAAAAATGAAAAAATTTTTAACGTATTTTGTCCTTTTAACCTGTTTTTTACCTGGTTTAGCGATGGAAAATGATCCATTTGCACAACCAATACAAGAAGTGATCGATGAAAATGTAATTATCTGTAATTTTTGTCGTACCGGCTATTATGTAGATAAAAGTAAGCAACCTAATATATATCAGCACATATATGATTCTCATATGTTTGATGATATATGCGGTATTTGCAATAAACCTGCTCTGGAACTAGATAAGCATATAGCTGAGCATTTCATGACTCGTGACCGAATAAAAGATCAACAAGGGTTTCGATGCCTTAAAGAAAGTGAGCTTCCGTTGCCAGTAGGAACGTGTTTTTCTGTAGATATGTTTGTTGAATTTATAGATGCGTTTGATAAATTTAATTTCAATGAACAGAATATTTTTGATAACTCTTCATTTAGTGCACTCACACCAATTTATCCTGAAGATCAGTTTAGTTTTTCTGATCTGGATTTAGTTGAAATTGCCGAAACAGAAAAAATGCTTGAAAATTATCAAAATTTTTCAAATCAGCCAATTCAGATGCCTACTGAAAATCAAACTAATTATTTCCGATGTAATGTGTGTCAAACGTTTATTTTTCCATCCGAGGGAAAAGTAGAAGCTTCTCTTTATGATCATATCAAACTTGCACATATAGATGAGAATGTCTGTACGTACTGCCAAAAAGAATTTATAAGTGCAGAACAATATATGCCGTATTATACTAAACAACATATTGAACAACATATTGATGAAATTTTTGACCTTGAAGGGTCCAAATTTTTAGTTGCTGTATCGCATCGTTCTCATACAGCTTATGGAAATAAGAACGTAAATCAGCCAATTAGCCATCAATTTGTTGATTTAACCGATGAAACTTTTTCAACTGATAATAATATCCCTTTTAATTGTCCAAATTTTGGGGGACAACCTATTGATATTAAAGGCTTATTACTTCGCTGTACATTATGTAGTTTTAGAAACCCAAGAAATTATTTTACTTTGGATATTAATGATAACAATTGTATGTCAATATATGATCATATAAAAAACATGCATATAATAAATAATAAATGTACTTATTGTAATCTAGAAGTAGACTTTTCAAAAGATTATGAACATGCAAATCAGCATATTAAAGATTTTTGGAATGGCAATAATGGGTATTTTTTACTTTCAGGAAATGAATTAATAAAAAAAATACCTAATGGTACTCAATACATTACTTGCTACGTGTGTGTAGACAATTATCAAAAAAATGGTGGTATTGATAATGATTTTCATATATTCCCTTGTAATGAGAAGTCAAAAAATATTTTATTAGATCATTGTTTAACTTTTCATAAGGAAAATCAACAATGTACGCTATGTAAACAGGTTATAAAAGAAAATGAAAATATTAAGCAACATTTTTTTGAGCATATAGGTAATTTAAATGATTCTTTTTCTAATATATCTTTGTCAAATGAAAAAATATATTTTAAAATTTCGCAAAAAAAAGCAGATTCTATACAAGATTTTGATAGCAATATTCAATCTCAGACGGATCTTGCCAGAGAACGACGTCTTGCAGTTGAACAAATAAGAAATCAAAGTCGGTTTCGTACTTCTAGGGCTTCTAAAAGAAAACAAGTAGAAGCAGAAACTAATAGACAAAAAGAATTAGTTGAAAAAGAGAAAACAATCAATTTCAGAACTAGTTCTTATAATATCAATTTAAATGTAAATAACGTTAATCCTCCTTCCGCTAAAAATAATAAGCAAAAGGCATTAATAGAACCTTTTCGTTATCAAAATTTATTCATGACTCCAGATTCTTTTAAAAGAAGAATTGAAGAGAAAGAAGCAAGAAAAAAACGTAAAAAATAATATTAATTAATACAGTTACCAAGTTGAATAAAAGAAAAATCAATTTGGTCTGTATAAGATATATTTTTCAATATTTTTTTTGAAATTGGATTCCGCAATTGTTTAATATATATATTCAATTGCGGATCTAATTTGTGCACATCAATACCCCAACTTTGTTCGCCGGACGTAGCAATAAAATAGAGTTCATTATATGAAAGCAATAACGTTTTCTTTGGACTATAAGAAAAATCATTTTGCTGAGTAAACCTTCGGTTTATAGTAATCACACCACATTTTTTTTGAGTATCTTTTTTATAGACATGCCATAAAGTAGTGCTTTCTGGCAATCGCCGTTTTTTGCCATTAGATAATTGTGCAAAAAATGGGCCGTGTTGTTTATAATCAATACGTTTTAAAATAATAGTTGTATCATCAAATGGAATATGGATTTCATCTCCAATTTGGTCAATATCTCTTCCACCAACTAATGTTCGCCATCCATTTGAATAATATGTGTTTTGTGTGGGCAGAAATGGATCAATAACGCGGATTGTATAAATACCATTTTTGAGTAGCTGATAAATATCAGTGCCGCCTGCAATATATACAATTTCTTTTCCTTGTAGAGACTCTTTTTTTAGATTTTCAATAGTATGGTGATGCCAGGTACACCATCCCTTACTACCCAAATGTATCCATATAATTGAATAAATCATTCGAATTAATGGATGATAATTTGATTTATCCGTTAACTGCATAAAATCATAAAATGTGTTGGGATCAAAACAAAAAAAGAAAAAATCATTTGCAAGCGTATACAAAAATTGATTTTGCTCATTGCGTTTTGAGCTGAGGCTACATAAACGTAAAATGCTATTATATTTGGCCATAACTTTATCAATTGATGCATGTTTTTCTTCTTGATTAAGTGTGTAACTTGTGCCATAGCATTTAATAAAATAATCACAAAGAGTAGCTATTTCATGATTGCATGCAATGCCATGTATTATTTCTAATTGCTCGATTAAAAACTTTTCTTTTTTATAACCACAACAAAGATGTTTAATTTGACGCAATGATGCAGGATAATTTTTTAAACGATTTTTAAGATTTATAAAGAATAGTTCTGCATTGTGATTTTTATTATTTTTAGTAAAAGAAAATTCAGTAAATGGTTTTTCTTCATATTGCCATGGGTTGAATATTTTATTATAAGGATATTTTTTCATCATAAGATTTTTCCACCGAATAATATAAAAATAAGTTACTCATTAATTTACCAAAGAGTATTGGTACAAAAACAAGAATTTTGTTAAAATATAAATATAAATTAATATTTTTGTATTGAAGGAATTTTTTTGCATAGAACATCATTAATCGAATTACTTAATCGATACTTACCATCTTTAGAAGAAAAAATATTTCAAGAACGAATGATTAATTTTATAAAGCAGTATGAACAATGTTTTGAACGATCTTTAGAAATTGGCCATTTTACGGGATCGGCATGGATTATTAATAAAGATAATACTAAGGCGCTGCTCATGCATCATGCAAAATTAGATCGTTGGTTCCAGTTAGGTGGACATTGTGATGGTAACCCGGATGTATTAGCCGTTGCGTTAACAGAAGCGCAAGAAGAATCTGGTATTGTATCTATTGCGCCCGTTTCTGGTAATATTTTTGATATCGATATTCATCTTATTCCTGAAAATAAAAAAGAAAAAGCTCATTATCATTATGATGTACGTTTTTTATTGCAAGTAACGAGTGATGAACAAATTATACAAAATCGTGAATCAAAAGAATTACGATGGATAGGGAAAAATTTAGAAGAGTTACCAACTGATAATTCTTCAGTGGTTCGCATGTTTAATAAATGGATTGCAAATTACAATAATTTATAAATCATGTTCTTTTAAATATTTTTCTGCATCCAATGCCGCCATACAACCAGCACCAGCGGCAGTAATTGCTTGCCTATAGCGATAATCATGTACATCGCCTCCGGCAAAAACACCTTTAACCGATGTCTTAGTATTATCTTTGACAATCAGATAACCATTATCTTCAAGGTCTATCTGCCCTTTGAATGGCTGCGTATTTGGTTTTAAACCAACCGCGATAAATACTGCATTTGTTTCAATTTCTTTTTTTTCGCCAGTTTTTTTATTTTCGATAATGACACTTTTAACGCCCTGATCATCACCTTTTATTTCAGTTACCGTACTGTTATAAATTATATCGATATTTGGTTTATTAATAACTCGTTCTTTCATGGCCTCAGAGGCGGTCAATTCTTCTTCGATTTGTACAATAGTTATATCATCAGTATAGCGTGTCATAAAAGAAGCGTCTTCCATTGCAGTATCACCGCCACCAACAATGACAACCGGTTTATCTTTAAAAAATGCGCCATCGCATACCGCACAGGTGGTAACTCCTTTTCCCCAATATTTATCTTCTCCGGGGCAATTTAAACGTTTAGGGGTAGCGCCGGTAGCAATAATGATCGCATGCGCAGTAAGCTCTTCTTCTTTTTCAGTCCATAATTTAAATGGAGTTGATGAAAAATCTACTTTTTTTATAACACCTGATTTAAATTCGGCGCCCGCATTTTTGGCATGGTCTCGCATTTTTTGCATTAATTCTGGCCCTAGAATACTTTTTTCGCCCGGCCAATTTTCTACAGTAGTAGTTCCCATTAATTGCCCACCCGGCTCAGGGCCATCAATAATGAGCGGTTTTAAATTAGCACGAGCTGCGTAAACGCCAGCGGTAAGCCCTGCAGGACCAGAGCCAATAATAATCAAATTGCGTGCTTCATTTGTCATTGCTTATTTCCTTGTCAGATGATAAATAATATGATTAAGTGTTTTTTCTCGTAAACAATTACGTTTAAATAATGCTGCGGGAATGGGCATTTCTTGACCATCAACTTTTGTAGGTGGTGGATTAAAATAAATAAATTCTTTAGTTCGTGCTCGCTTGATTAAATTAAGGTAGCCTTTTACATCACGATTTGAAATTGAAAGATTTTCTTTATGCGTTAATTGATCGATTAAAAGCATTTCTTTAACTTGTTTGGTGGCCAGTAAGCGGATAGTATCTTTGAAGTTACGCTGTGTTTTATATACTTGATAGTCTGGATTATTCTGTACAGATTCTAAAACAAGTTTTTGTTGCCTTAAAACCATGTAATTTGGTGCTTCTATATGATGTTTTGATATCAGTAATTTCAATGCTTCTTCCACTATGCCGCGTCTTTGAGAGATATCATTACGGTAAGAAAATATTTCAATAAGTTTTTGATGAATTTCTTTATTAGTTTTGAGGCGAAAATGATGTTTAAAGTCATCAAAGCAAAAATATTGATCAGGGACAACTTCGCAAATTGTTAATCCAAAAAGATACATAGTGTCGACTTTATGGCTAAAGTATTCTTGAAGGCATTGCGCATCGGTAATTAAAATATCACCAATAACCTTATCGAGAAGTAATTCTTGAAATGGACTATCAGCTTCTTCGTTTCCAATTTTAAGCCATAAGTTTTTTTGATAAATACCCATTAAAGGTTTTTTTGAACAATTAAGTAATTGAAGATCGAAACAAACCCAATCACCTAAGCATACTTTGGTATGATCATGTTCTTTTGCGCGTTCTTGTTCTTCTTTGATAAAAGATTCAACCTGTCGATCAATATCTTTATAATTTTTTCGTTTTGGTGCTTTAAAAAGAAAATGCTTCCATTCTTGAAATTCTATAGCTTGAGATAATGAAATTTCAAAATGAAAAATAGCATCATGATGAGGTTCTACAAAAATATCATATAAACGAGGTTCGGTTGATGAGTATAATTTAGATGCATGCAACTCATCATATAAAAAATTGATAACAAAATATTTAAATAAAAATTCAATGATGTGTTCAATGATATTACTTTTATAATATTCCTGGATATAGCCCATTGGTGTTTTTCCTTGAGAAAAACCATAAGTACTCACTTTACTTTGCTGAGCAGCTGATACTTCATTATAAATCGCATCAATATATGGAGAGGGAATATTAATAGTTGCATGACAAAATTGATTATTAATCGCTTTTATCGTACAAGTTAAAGACGGGCCTTGCTGACTCATTACGCCTCCTTTTTATGGTGCAAGAGGAGGGACTCGAACCCACATTCCCTTTCGGGAGCTGGATCCTAAATCCAGTGCGTCTACCAATTTCGCCACTCTTGCAATATACCTTTTTTTATCGAACCGATTTGGTGGGCCGCATTGGACTCGAACCAATAACCCACAGATTAAGAGTCTGTTGCTCTACCAATTGAGCTAGCGGCCCTCGTCTAATCATGAGGATACATGCGGCTTAACCGTCGATTCATCAGATAGTGTAGCATAGTATCCTAAAAAATAAAGCTATACGGTCATAATTTCCTGGCGTTTTTTTTCAGCCATTTTATCGCATTGCGCAATGAAATCATCGGTTATTTTCTGTAAGTGTTCATTTAATCGTCGAGAATGATCTTCAGATATATTTTTTTCTTTGAGTTCATCTCTAATTAAGTTATTGAACTCTTTGCGCACATTTCTGATGGCTACCTTTGCATCTTCAAGTTTTTTGGCAAGGAGTTTGCCTAATTCTTCGCGACGTTGAGTAGACATATCTGGTAAAGTGATGCGAACGATGGTGCCATCATTAATAGGGGTAACGCCTAAATCTGAAAGCATTATAGCTTTTTCAATGTCACCTAAAACACCACGATCCCAGGGAGTTATGGTGATAAGGCGTGCTTCAGGGGTAGCGATTGAAGCTAATTCGCGTAGACGCATCACGGAACTGCCGTAGCAAGTTACTTGAATATCTTCAACCAAAGCAGGATGAGCTCGCCCGGTTCTGATGGTAATAAGTTCGCGTTCAAAATGACGGATTGCTTTATCCATCTCTTGTTTAATTGCTTGATCAAATTCTTTAGTATTTTGATCGGTTAATCGAAGTTCTATCATATACAAATCCTTTAAGGGGTAATCTTACTGCCAAAAGTATCATTTTCTGCTGCTTGCATTAATGCTTCAGGCTTAAAAATATTAAACACTCGAATAAGTAAATCATGCTGCTGTGCTAAAGCTATTGCTGGCGCATCCATTATTTTTAAACGTTCATTAAGCATCTGAGTAAATGAAATAGTTGATAATAATTTAGAGTCAGGGTTTTTATTTGGGTCATCAGAGTAAACCCCATCTACATTAGTGCCTTTCCATATTTCTACTGCTTCAATCTGAAGTCCTCTTAAAACGGCAGTGGTATCAGTAGAAAAAAATGGGTTGCCGGTACCACCACAAAAAATAAGGCATTTATTTTTGCTCAATGCCGATTTAATTATATCCTGTGTAATTGGTTTACCAACTTCTGGCAATGGTAATGCATTAAGCAAAGAAGATTCAATACCCGCTTTTTGAAATAAATCGTTAATAATTAAACCATTCATCATAGTAGCCAGCATACCGATTTGATCGGCAACAAAAGGAGTTAATCCTAATGTTGGTCCTTGTTTAGAGCCACGGAAAAAATTGCCACCGCCAATCACAATGCCAAAATAATGCGAATGATTTAATTTTTTTATTTGATTGGCAAGAGGTATAATTCGCGAAATATCGATTTGCTTATCATCGCCAGCTAGTACTTCGCCCGTAATTTTAAGAAGTATTATTTTCTTTTGCATGATTTTATTGCCAGTTAAGCACCAATTTCATAGCGACAAAAACGTTTAATAATAATATTTTCACCCGTTTTTGCGATCATTTCTTTTAATACATCATCAATGGTTAATTGATCATTTTTAACATATGGTTGTTGCAGTAAACATATTTCACTGAATAATTTATTTATCTTACCTTCAGCAATTTGATCAATTATTTTAGCTGGTTTTCCAGAATCTGCTAATTGCTCGCGAATAATGGAACGCTCATGCTCTAAAAATTTTGGATCAACATCTTCTGGTTTCAAATAAAGTGGGCGCATAGCGGCGATATGCATACAAACATCATATGCAAATTTTTTCAATTCTTCAGTGCGGGCCACAAAGTCAGTTTCGCAATTAATTTCAATTAAAACACCAAGTTGGTCGCCAGGATGAATATAGGCTTGTACAATTCCTTCGGCTGTTTGATGTTCTGCTCGTTTTGCAGCAACAGCAGCGCCTTTTTTGCGCAAAAATTCTACTGCTTTTTCAATATCACCATCTGATTCTTCGAGCGCTTTTTTGCAATCCATCATGCCGCAGCTTGTTCTAACGCGCAATTTTTGTATAAGGTCCTTATCAATTTTTGCCATTTTGAAAACTCCTTAGTTCCATAGAATAACTTGTCAATCACTTGTTTGTACATTTAGTGTGCCAGAAATACGGCATTTCGCAATCCTTAGGCCTAAAAAATAAGGACCATGTGTTTGTTGATTTCGATTTCAGATGCATTAAGATTTTCTTATAGAGCTATATTAATAGGCACTGAAAAAAGAATACAGATAACTTGCCGCTGCTAAACCGGTAAAAGTATTGATAGATTTTTTAATAAAATTACCAACTTCTGTGTTTTTTTTAATTTTATTTTTTACTTCTTGTGTATTAGGTTGATAATTTTTTAAATTAACACGTAATTCGTTTTTAATTTTTTTATTATAAGGCAGATTATATTTTTCAAAAATATGTTGAAGTGCACTGTAATTTTGCTGATGCCGATTCATATTAGTTTCAAAACGCAAAATATCTGAATGAACTGGTTGATCAGTATTAATCTCAAAGAGATAAATATTATCATTCCCCTTTTCTCGTAATGTACAATATAACTCACGTGCATCATTAATAGATAATTGAGGATCAGTTATTGCATGCATGATAATGATAGGTAAGTTATTAGGTAATTTTTTTGCTGAATTTAATGCTTGTTTTCCTAGGGGATTATAATGAGGAAAACATATTTTGGCACATATTGGCAGCCAATAATGAGCAAAAGGCAGATAACCGATAGGTTTTACTAAATTCTCACAAGTATGCACAATTGCGTTATTACCTGACCCAATCACCGATTCTAAAATTAAACATTTTACTTTGTTTTGCATTTCAATTGGTTGATCAGCCAACCAATTGATTAGAGTTGCAGTTCCTTGTGAGCTGCCATATAACTTAAGATTAGGCAATTTTTCAGGAAAGGTTTCGTCTAATTGTTTTTTAAAATCAGCAATACAATAATTTTGACCGAAATCATCTTTTACGGGATTGTGCAATATATTAAATGCATGAATTGGTTCATCAAAAGTAATTTTTTGTGCATAATTTTCTGGGATATACCCATTTTGTGCAGGAACAAAAATAGAATGAAGCTTTTCAGTCTCCATGGGAATAGTAGTAAAACATAGTGTTAAACTAATGAATAATATGATATGGCTTGATTTCATATTTTGCTCCTAAAATTGTTTTTTTATACGAAAAGAAGATAAATAATTAACCGGAAATTGTATAGAAATTTAATTAATTATCTTTATAATAAATTTTAATTATATATTTTAATTTTCAAAAGAATAGGATTAAGATTGATGATAAAAAAAATTTTTCTTTTCATATTGATAATGGGCACTTGCTGTCAAGTATACAGCATGGAAGTTGACTCAGAAAAACTCAAATTATCAGTTTCTGAATTTGGAAAAAAAGTAGAAATTTGGGCTCAGCTTGATAACCATTATGATGAAATAATTAAAAATCATAGCAAAGAAGAACTAGATCAATTGCGCGATTATAATAAATTTCCGTTTCTAACTTATATTTTATGTTATGCAAGGCAGGAATATAAAGAAAACTATGTCAAATGTTTACTTGCAAAAGGATGCAATCCAGAAGTTCTAGATAGATATAGCGAGACGCCACTACAAACTTTATCGAAAAGTTTAGTATATAAAAGTATTCCTTATAATAAATCAAAAATAGAGCTTGATTTCTCTTGCTTATCTGAGAAGATAGCTCAACACATGCCAATTATTGAAATGCTTTTAAAGCGCGGTGCTAATCCAAATGATTCTCCGAATTCGGCTTGTTCTGCTTTATATCCCTGGTGGCAATCATCTCCTTTTAATACTGTTATTTTAGCAGGATCTCCTCAAGTTATTTGGAAGTTTTTATGTTTTGGTGCTGATGTATGGCAGAAAGATAAATATGGTTTCACGCCTCTTCATATAGTTGCATTCACTAAGCGCTATGATTTAATGCCATTATTATTAGTAGCTGCATATAAAAAAGATCAAAATATTGACAATTTAATTGATAAATTAAAAAAAGAGGGAGCAGTTAATTCAAATTTTAGTCCTTTAAAAATTGCTCAGATACACAACTCACCATTATTTATAAAATTGTTTTCCAATAAAGAATGTATTGCGGAAATTATCGATGAATATAAATCTATTGAGTATAAGTTTCCTGAGAATGAATCTATTCAGAGTAAATTAGAAATATTAGATATACAATTTAAACGATTGCAAAGTCTATGGGGAAAGAATGATTCAAGTGATACAGAAACTGAAGACGAAGTTACTACAGAAGAAGATACATCTGAAGATGAAATGGAGATAGAATAAGCAAATCGATACATTGTGATAGGCCAAAATGGCGAGAAGCTTGAACACTTCTCGCCAAAAGTATTTTTTAAATTTATTTTTTTTGATTACGTTTTTTCAATAATTCTTGTAATTTTGTATCGTTTTCTATTTCCTCTTTAACTCTTGCTTCGTTACAAATTCTAATCATTTGATCAACCAATTTACGTGCTTGTATGCAATGGCAAGTTGGTAATGCTTTATTAGTGCAAATCTCTTCTTCCCTTTGTAATGCTTTCTGGAGCGGAGTAACGCAAGAAATAGAGTTATCTGCGTTTCGAATGTTAATTTTATGCTGTAAAATACGCTTAGCAAAACCACATTTTTCAATGGCTCCAGTACCAACAAAAAACTTAAGAATATCCGGTTGATTTAAAATAGTTAAAAGAAAAAGACTGTATTCTTTTTTATCTAAAACTCTTTTTTGGTTATCAGTGCAATAATAATCTTGCCTAAAATATTCTGCTTCTTTATTGATTTTAGCTAAATATTCTTTTTCAGCATTACTTTCGGAGCTTTTAAAAATATTGGTCAAAACGCTGAAAAAATTTGATTGATCTTGAGAAAAAAGCGACATTTGTATACAAAGAGTGAACAATAAAATTTTTGATTTTTGCATGAGTATTCTTTCGGTGTTTTAGTGTTACATTTTTTCTGGTTTGCTTAAACCAAGTAGATCAAGACAAAGTTCAAATGTGTTTTTTAAAACATTAATGAGCAATAATCGTGCACGGCTTTGCGCAATATTACTCATATCAATTACACGGTTTTTACTATAATAAGCATGGAAAGTTTGTGCCAATTCTAATACATAATAGGTAAGTAAATGGGTTTGATAATTATTATTTATAGAGCGCAAGAGATTTTTCAGTGAGATAATTTTACGTAATAATAAATGTTCTTGTATATTAATGGCAATAACGTCATTTTTATTGATATCGGATAATTCTTCTTTTTCTTGTGCTTTTTGCAAAATACTTTTAGTACGTACATAGGCATATTGAATATAATAAACGGGATTTTCTTCGGTTTTTTTTAAAGCAAGTGATAGATCAAAATCCAAATGCGCATCTGCTTTGCGATTTAAAAAGAAAAAACGTGCAACATCAGTGCCAACGGTCTCTATAATTTCTTTGAGTGTAACCATAGTGCCAGCACGTTTTGACATACGCAATTGTTCTCCTTGTTCATTTAAAGTGATCAATTGGTATAAAATCACCTCTAAATTATCAGGATTATAGCCAAGAGCTTGGGTAATTCCTTTTAATCTTACTACATAACTATGATGATCTTGACCCAAAATTAGAATGGCACGATCGACACGGTCAAATTTATTTTTAGTATATGCTACATCAGCCGCAATATAGGTTAATTCGCCATTTGTTTTGCGTAAAACACGATCTTTATCATCACCAAATTGTGTAGACGTAAACCACAACGCGTCATCTAATTGGTAAGTAAATCCATGATCGATTAATATTTGTAATGTGCGCTCAATTGAACCATCTTCATGCAATGTTTTTTCTGAAAACCACAAATTAAAAGAAATAGCGTATGTTTCTAATGTTTTTTTGATTTGTTCCAGTAAATAATTTTTGGCATATTCAGCAAAGAATGAATTCGGTTTTTCTAATAAATCTTTACCATATTCTTTAATACATTGTATTGCTAAATCTTTTAGATATTCACCTTGATAACCATCTTCAGGTAGTGCGACATCAATGCCAAGTGCTTGTTGACAACGTATTTTAAGTGAATTACCTAATTTTTGAATCTGTGAGCCGGCATCATTTATATAATATTCTTTCGTAACCTGATGACCTAAAAATGATAAAATATTACCAAGTACATCGCCGATAATACCACCGCGGCCATGCCCCAAATGTAAAGGGCCTGTTGGATTAGCACTGACAAATTCAACCGAATAACGTTCTTTTTTTAAATCGGAAGCAAATGATTTTTGAGGATATTCATACATATCAATCAATAATAAGCGATATGCTTCTGGTGTGAGAAAAAAATTTATAAATCCCGGGCCAGCAACTTCAATACGTTCAAGATATGCATGGGTAAATTGATTGGCAATTTCTGTAGCAAGCTCACGAGCATTTTTTTCTTGTTGCTTGGCTAAAATTAATGCGGCATTCGATGAAATATCACCAAATTGTTTTTTTTGTAAATCCACATTCAGGTCAAATGTGATCCCCAGTATATGAGTGGTTATTGCAAAATGTTGATCTAAAAATGAAAAGAATGCGGTATGTAATTGATCGATAATATTCATGATTAACTTCTATAATAGGTTCAATTTTTAGAAATTAGTTTATCATGAATGATAAATTTTTGAAAGAATTGTATGAGTAGACGACAGATATATGGCAAAATCCCATTGCTAAATATTTTGGTGTTCAGCAATGGGATTTTAAATTATAAATTAATAATTAAAAACAATTAGCTTGCCTTCATCATTATAATAGATCTTGAGCGTATTATATTTGAGTAGATTTTCTTCAATTAAGCGCGCTTTTGAAGCTATATTTGAATAGGTTAAAGAGCCATCACATAATCGAAAACGAGGTGAATAGTTAACTTTATTAATACAAACAGTTTTATTCTTGCCGGGCAATAAGCTTGTTTCGTTTAAAATTGAAAATTGATCCTTTGTATTATTGTCGAGTATGTAGAGATGCATTTTTTGCGGAGTCTCATTAATAATTTGATATTTTGTGAGTTCAGAGGAAAGTGAATCACTTGTTGGAGTAAGTACTGTATCCTCAAATGGCGGTAAATTGAAATATATAATATCACTATCCTGAGTTTGCTCGTCTTTGGGAGTTTTTTCGGGTTGTTTTGTTGGAATGTTTTGTTCAGGAGTAGCCAATAATTCTTTTAATTCTTTCAAATCTTCTAATTCAAATAATTTGGTAAGTCTTAAAATTTCAGAACCGTCGTTACTTGCTGTATTTTCTTCTTTTTCTGTTTCTTCTTTTTCTGTTTTTGGGAGATCGACTCCATCATCATTATCATTTCTATTAAAGATGTTTTGTGTGAATAAGGTGCTTTGTGCATTTCGTATTTGGGAAGCTGAAGTTTTTAATTTTGATATGAAACCAATAAATGACTTTCGTTTCGATGGATCATTTTCCATGGCGCCAATTGAATAACTGACTACCAAACTTATAGCCAGAAAAAGTGAAGTTTTTAAAGAAATTTTCATCTGAGTTCTCCTTAATTTAATTAAAAATTTAAATATATTTCCTATTATAAATTTACACCAATTATAAAAAATTTCAAGTAGAAAGTTATAATTTTGATAAAAATAGTAAAAAAATGGACTTTCAAGGTAAGATAGGGGTGAGAAAAGAGGTATTCCATTGAAAAAAAATATGTTATTCTAATTGAAACTATTATGAGGGAAAGAAAAAGAATGAAAATCGCAGTATTGGTTTCTGGTGGAGTTGATAGCTCAGTAGCTCTCAAGCTTTTGAAAGATCAAGGCCACGATGTAACCGCTTTTTACCTAAAAATTTGGCTAGAAGATGAACTTTCTTTCTTGGGCAATTGTCCCTGGGAAGAAGATCTGTCTTACGCGCAAGCTGTGTGTGAACAGCTGGACGTGCCTTTGCACGTGATCTCTTTGCAAAAAGAGTATTGGGACCGTATTGTCTCTTACACAATTGCAGAGGTTAAAGCAGGGCGCACACCAAATCCGGATGTTTTGTGTAATCAACGGATTAAGTTTGGCGCTTTTTTAGATAAAATTGATGCGAGCTTTGATAAAGTAGCAACAGGACATTATGCACAAGTTACTGAAAAAAATGGCATAGCCAATTTATATCAAGCACCCGATCCAATTAAAGATCAAACCTATTTTCTTTCGCATTTGAGCCAAGCACAATTAAAAAGAGTATTGTTTCCTATTGGGCATCTAGATAAGGCAGAAGTGCGTCGATTAGCTGAACAATTTGATCTGCCCACCAAAAGCCGTAAAGATAGCCAAGGAATTTGCTTTTTGGGCAAAATTTCATTCAGGGAATTTCTTAAATATAATCTGGGGGAAAAATCAGGTGATCTTATTGAAGTAGAAACGAATAAAAAAATGGGAACTCACAATGGTTTTTGGTTTTATACTATTGGCCAACGTCAAGGATTAGGATTAGCCGGGGGGCCATGGTATGTGAGCGCAAAAGATATTGATGCCAATATTGTATATATTTCACGCAATTATTACGCTGATGATAAAAAGCGAGATAATTTTGATGTAAGCGGATGCAATTGGCTGAATGGCAATGCGCCGCAAAAAACTGAACTTTCAGTCAAAATGCGTCATGGCAAGCATATGGTTCCATGCATTATTGAATTTATTAATGCAAATAAACTACGCGTGCAATTAAAAGAACGCGATCAAGGTATCGCACCAGGGCAATTTGCCGTTTTTTATGATGGTAATCATTGTTTGGGTAGTGGTGTGATAACCGAATGTTCTTTATAAGCAAAAGCGAAGCTTTTTAAATGTTAGAAGGATCACGGCATTGCTGGATCCTTTTTTTTATTGCTTGTTTTATCAGTAGAATTGATGTAAAAAGAAAATAAAAAGCATAAAAAAGAGAGAGTAATATCAAATGAAAGCACAATCCTATTTTTATTATATTTTCATGTACTGTTGGTATTTTACGGTGGCTCAAGGAAATTATTCTCCTCTTATGCGGCAAATACGTAATTCTAGCGAAAAAAAATTAGATGCAGCCAAAATAATAATATGCCAAGGTAGTATGAAATTAATGCTGCAAGAAATTTATAACTATCGCAATCAATTAAGTAAAAATAATTGTCATGAGCAGCTCGCGCAAATAGAACAATTTTTACCTTCTTTAGTGTATCAAGATCAATTAGGTGATGCATCACATCAACTAGTGCAAAATTTTGCAAAAAAGCTTTATGAAGTTGATATGCTGACCTATGAAGAATATCAACAAACAATGGCCTCTAAGCAAAAAGAATTTAAAATAGCCGTAGGTATTGGGTTTTTGGCCTCAAGCGCGTTATTGGTAAATCAAAGCGAGGAAGCTATCAGTAAAATAATTCAACGTGGTCTTTTATGTGCAAGCGCTATGCTTACAAATTTGAAATTAGAACAGTGGATTATGATTGCCAATCGCAAAAAAAATATTACGCTTGAATTTAATCAAATCAAGAAAAATAAAGCTTTGTTTGATCAACAGCTCTCTAGGTTTCCATTCTTAAACAAAATCATTCTGAAAAAAACTAATAGTTTCCGCACTAAAGATTAATAGCTTAGGTTTTTTGATTTCTTGACTTTTTCTCGATTCACGGTAATTTTTTTATTTCAATTAACAGAAAAATGCATAAACCTTATTTATTGATGATCGTCTAATTTTTGATAATTCAATTGATTCTTTAATTTTTTAATTTATACTGTTTTGAAATGTTGAATTTTTTTACTCATTACAGGAGAAGCTTCATGAAAAAGCTATTTTTACCAATTGTATTATTTGGATTGTTGGGGAGTGTAATTAACGCAGGAGATGTTGATGTTGTACAAGAAGAAAAGGGTAAATCATCATCATGGCGACCTTCGCTTTCTTCATTTAATCCAAGAGGTATTTTTGTTCGAGAAAAAACACCTCTTCAAGCTGCTAACAATGAATTAGCTATTGCAAGAATGGCTATGTGTTATGAAATAGAAAGTGACCCAAAACAATTGGCTATTGCATTAAATAATTTGCCAACTGAACAAGTACGAGCAACAACTGTAGATTCACTTGATAAAGTTGTTGATGCAACTATATTGACTAAGGAGTCAAAAGATGTCGTTAATGCTTTTCGTGAGCGTACCAATTTTAGCGTTGCAGGTTACAAATCTAAACAAAAAACAAAAGCAATAAAGCTTGCAGTAACTGGAGTGGTAGCCGGTGCGGGTGTTTTTGGTTTAGGATTTTTAGCATATCTTTCTCCGGATAATGCAAAAAAGGCGTTATCAGGATTTGGCGCTTTAGTTATGTCTAGTTTAAGCTGTTTTTCATTTAAAAAAATGTATACTAACTTAAAGAAAAAAGACAAAGCAGAAAAGATAGTGGAAAAATTTAATGATAAAAAAGCTGAGATGTTAAATAATGATGAATTTAATATTCTTATAAAAGATGTTTTATTAGGTTCACCAAAAGATAAAAGTTCTTCGAATGGATCTACTCAAGGATAATTAAAAATATTATTGAAATATAAAAGAGAGCGGCGCCTGTGATTATTCAAGCGCCGCTCTCTTTTATATAAACAAATTAATTTACTTCTTCCTTTGTTCAGCTTTTTTTAACAAATAAATGATTCTTTTATTTCCTTTTTTCTTGGCAATATCCAGTGCAGTTTTATTATATACATTTTTTCTTGTTACATCGATTTCTGGATGCTGAAGTAATAATTGCGCTAATTCAAAATTATTACGCTCAATTGCTATCATCAGCGGTGTATAACCTAGCGTATTGGTAGTGTTAATATCAATATCTAAATTTAATAGTGTTTTTAGGGCATTTTTAATTAAAGCTTTTGCATTATTAGCTTGCCATGTAGATAATTTTAAATTTGTTAAGAAAAATGACGGTAAAGTTACAATTTCTTGGAATCCATTATTCAATGTAGCACGTAGTTCATCGGAACGTTCTTCTTTGCTCAGTTGATCTTTGAGCCAATCTGTTGCTCCCGGTATCCCGAGCAACAGAGCATAATACCAATCTTCAAGGGGTTCTTTTTCTTGTAATTTTTTGATGATTATATCAATAGTGGTTGGATCGTTAATTAATTGGTAATGTTTTTTATCAATTAAAGATAAATTTTTTATAGAATCAATTATTACATTTAGGTTATTGTCTTTTAAAATATTTAAGATTATTTCAATATTCATTTCTATGGGTAGAATTTCATATGGGGGAAATTCTACTTCGATTTCTTGTTTAAATTCAGGAATTTCCATGGTATGTATCGAAAAAAATGTACAAAAGATGGCTATGAATAATAATAGTGATTGTTTTTCATTTTTCATTTATTATCCTTTTACTGATTATTTTTATTTTCTGTTTTTTTTATCAAATCAATGATTTTTTTATTTCCGGTTGCTTGCGCTAAATCCAATGCAGTTCTCCCATCCGTGCCAGATATTTTCAGATCTATTTTTGGATAATTTTTTAGTAAAAAAGTAATTATTTGTTCTTGTTGGTTATTAATTGCCTGCATGAGCGGTGTGTAGCCAACGTTGTTTTGAATATTAACGCTTATATCAAGCGCAAAAATAGTTTTTAAGGCTTTAATAATTACTTCAGGAAAATAGGGTCCGTTAATAAGTGAAAATACAAATTGTTGCAAGTCATTCTTAGTAAATTGATTTTGTTGAAGTTGTTTTTTAAGCCAGGCTTGCGTTCCGGGAAATTCTGAAAACATGAGAATAACAAATATCCAATCCGATAGTTGCCCAAGGAGATTTTGCTTTCTTAATGATGCAACTACCGAGTCAATAGTATCAGCCGTGCTCATTTCTTTGAGTAAAGCCTGATCCGCTTTAGCTATTTTTATAATTGCTTGATAATTTTGAAAATTTTCACTTGCTTGAAGTGCATTTATAAATCGTTTTAATTTATCTTGTGTAGATAATTTTGCAAAATCTGGTTGCAGTAATTCTGTAGCTTCTTGGCCGTAGTTTGCAATATTTATTGATGTTACTATGATCAATGTTAACCATTGAGTTAAGCGCTTCATTGTTATTCCTCTTTAATGATATCGCATAATTGTTTATTTTTAAAACGAGGAGGATTCAATAATCTTTCGATAATTTCTTCATTATTATTTTTAAATGCGGCTTTAAGTGCCTGGGTTATATCAATATCTAAATTTAATAATGTTTTTAAGGCATTATCCAACAGTTGCGCTCTATCTTGAGTATTTAAACCTTTCCACTTATTAATTCGTGCAAACATTAAAAACCCTTCTGGCCATGCGGCTATTTTTATTAAAGCATCTTCTAAAGTTGTTTTTGAAAGTTTATCTTTGGATAATTGCTTATTAATCCATTTTTTTGAGCCTGGCAAGCCTAAAAATAATGCATATATCCAATCTTTTATTGGAATACGATCGGTTAAGTTTTTTATGATGTAGTTAATAATGTAATAATCATTAATTAATCGGAAATATTTCTCATTGGTTAACGATAAATTTTTTAGCGTTTTTGTTATATCATTTAGGTTTTTATAGTTAGAAATTATATCAATTATCTTAGTTTGAATTTCTGTGGGCAATAACTCAAATTTTTCAAAAGTTGGTTCTGATTCATTCGATTTAAGTATTTGAGCTATAAATATATTACTGAATAGTAAGCAAAAAAAGAGTCTATGTAGAAAAGGCATTACTTCTCCTCGATTTCATGATTTATGCTTTTTTATACATTGGCATAATTTACATTATTTATGATATTAAAATTTGAGTTAATAATGCAAGAAAAATAAAGTTTTTTTTGAGATTCTACTTTAAGATCACAAGTGATAGCTTGCTTTAATTGATAAGCTCATATACGCTTAATTATCGAGGTTTTTAGCGATTAAATTAGGTTTTTTTATGATTGAACGTGCAATTTCTCTTTTTAAAGAAATACCAGTTAAAGAAAAAAGGCTTACTTTTGCCACTTTTTTTACTCTCATACGTATTAGCTTAGTTCCGGTGATAGCCAGCATGATGATTATGCAGCGCTGGGATTATGCATTTATATTTTTTTTATTGGGGGCGGGTACCGATGCATTGGATGGTTTTTTTGCGCGCCTTTTCGATCAACAAACATTTTTGGGCGCTTGTTTAGACCCAATTGCTGATAAATTATTGATTATTGTTATTTTTTTTACCTTGGCTTTTGTGCAATCTCCCTTATTTTCCATACCGCGTTGGTTCGTACTTATTGTTTTTATGAAAGAGTTAATACTCATTGGTGGTGCAAGCTGGATTTATTATAAAACAGGAAAATTAACTATTAAGCCAACGCTGCTTGGTAAATGTATGATGTTTCTGCAAATTATGTTCATTTGTTGGTTATTTGCATGTTATTTTTTCCATTGGGTACCCGTTAAAACCTATTATTCAATGCTTGGATTAGTAGTACTCGGTGCATTCGCTTCGCTTATTCATTATACTCTTATTGGCATTCGTTTTTATTTTTCAGCTTCTTTAAAAGGATGATATGTCTACAGTTTTGAAGCGTATATTTTTTTGTTTTATTATCGGCAGTATTGGTATTGTAATGGCAGAAAACTTTGTTATACCAAAAAAAAAGCGCTCAACAAGTGCTTTAAAAGAAGAAATTGGGAGTTTGCTTGGTCAAGCAATTCAAGAATGTGCTGATTGTATTGGATTAACTAATGCTGTAGAAAGATATAGCATTACCACTTTTTATGATTTATATGAAAATAAGCAAGAACAAAAATTAGTGAAAGCCGATCGGCAACAACTAGAAGCATATAAACAAAAATTACAATTATTAATGCAAGAGATAGATTTATTTAAGCAACGATGTAAAAATGCATTTACTGATCTTAAAAATACGATACACTAATAAATACTGTTTTTTAGCTATAATTCTTATTGTTTTTTCATAAAATTTTAATAATGAAGGGATTTTCTGTGGCTGGATATAATCGTATTATTGTAATCGGAAACTTAACGCGAGACCCAGATTATAAGCAATTGGCATCAGGACAACCGGTTTCTCAATTAGGAATTGCCTCCAATCGCCAATATCGTAATAAACAAACTGGCGCAATGGTTCAAGAAGTATGTTTTGTTGATGTAGATGTTTTTGGTCCACAGGCAGAAAGTTGCAAACAATATTTGCAAAAAGGCCGAGCGGTTTTAATTGAAGGGCGTCTTAAGTTTGATAGTTGGGAATCTCCTGAGGGGCAAAAAAGAAGCAAACATTCAATTGTTGCAGACCGTGTAGTCTTTTTAGGTGGAAACTCTACCGACGTGGAAACATCAAATAAATCTGATGCACAACAGGCTAAAGGTGATCAGGCTTTTTATGGTGCAAAAACACAGCAAGCAAAAAAATCATCAAAAAAAGCAGAAGCTGATTATGAATCGAACGATGAGCAATCAGCAAAATCTGATTCTGGGGAATTTGAATTTCAAGACGAACCACCATTTCAAGATGATTTACCCTTTTAGTTTATGGGCGAATAGCAAGTATAACTTTGGTATGCGGTAATTTCATATTCAAATACCGTTTTATTGACAAATAGTAAAGTTTAATGAAAAAATAAAGATGTAAAGCAGTTCTATAATTTCTAGGGGGGATATGGATAGGGCTAAAGTATACATCTTGCAAAGTATTTTATTGACTGGACTATCTGTTTTGCTTGCAGGAGAATCTATTATTAATGTTGAGAATCCGGCGTATGCTTTTTCTCTTGATTATTTATATCCGCAACAATATTTTTATCGTGTTGAATCAGCAGCTAAAGAGCTTTGGAGCTCTTTGGATGTAATTTCTACTCAAACTACATTGCAAGCTGATATAAGTTTTCTTTATAAACAAAGTGATCAATTATATCGTGCTACATTGGGGCTTGTTGCACAAGAGCAAGAAGTTCGTGATTATTTATATGATGATATTGCATATCTTGTAGATCTCATTGAACAAATAGAGCAAAAACGATTAATTACGATAAAAGAAATACCAAATGAATTTATCGATTGCTTAAAGCATGTTTGCTCGGTAATGAATAATGCAAAGCGAATTTTATCCACTTTGCTTGACCATACCAAAGAAATATTTTGTTAAAAACACCATGCAATATCAACGCCAACATAGCTATTTGCCATATAGGTATTAAAAATGCGATTGCCACCTACAATAAGATCATAAAACAAGCCAATACGTGGACCGATATCAGAGACTTTTTTGGCAAAATCATATTCTATTAAAAAATGTAACGTATGCATCTGCCAGCTTTTATATTGGCTATCACTATTAAGTATTTCATTGGAAAAGGCTGAATCCTTTGTTTGCAGTTCGGCAGCATCTTGAGTGTTAAATGCGTAACCAAAAAGAAATGATAAACCGTACGCTATATGATCTGCTTTGGTATAAACATCAACATCCCAAATCGTACCAGGCTCAAAATCTACGGATTCTTGTGCTAATTTAATAAAACCATTTTGCGCAAGATCGGTTTTTAATCTTAGTTTCTTATTTTGCTTAAAAAAGAACAGTGCGCCTAAATGGCAACCGATAGTCAACCATTCAAAAGCACCAATAGAGGCATTAAATTTGAGTGGTATGCCAAAAAAACCATTATAGCCGGTAGGAAGATCAAAAGGGCGATTTTCACTTTTTTTAACCCCGGTAGGAAATAAAACACCAATTTTTGAATCAATATCAATATAATCTAAAATTTCGGTATTTTCGTAATTGATAGCCCAACCCCCAAGTAAGGTTAGATCACCAAAACCTGTGCGATCTACGCCGTCTAAGTTTAGGGAAAATTGGGATAAAATGGCATTAAAATTTTGCAAAAAAGCCTGCCATGAAGGCGTATTGATATTGGGCGTTATAGAATCATTGGGAGAGAGATCAGTAAAATCGATACGCATCATTTTTAATTTTCTTATGGGTAAATATGCTTGCAAAAAAAAACCATTAATAAGATTTTGATAAATATTTATAATGCCTTCAAGTATTCGAAATTTACCATTAAAAACAAGTTGTCCAAATCCGTCTCGCATGGGGAGTGCTTCCAAATTGATAAGAATTTGATCTAAAGGGTTTGCAGGACTGAGTCCTGGCACGTTACTTCCTAATTGCTGCATATTATGAGGCCCTAAAATATTGAGGAGCGCTGTTTTATGCCCTTTACTATTCCTTCCTGAGGCTGTAGATCCAATGCCAAATGAAGTATCAATAGTCGTGAGCCAAGATTTTTCAAACCGCGGTTCTCCCCAAAAATGAGTTGCGCGATAAAAATGAGGATTATCAATTGCGAGGGTGGGAAAAAGAGTTAAAAGAAGCATGATAATATAAAATTGGGTAAAAAATCGCATTGCAATCCTTTTTAAGCTACAACATTTGAGTGAGTAATAAATGTTATTCTATAAAAAAGAGTTGATATTGTCACATAATCGTTGTTTGGTATACTTAAAATAAACATCAATCAGGTATAAATAACAAATAGGAATACCATGGAATCAAACGAACAAGCAATAAATCAAGAATTGAAAGATCAACCAACTGTACAAGAAAATACTAATGGGCAACAGGAAAAAAAAGTTAAAGAGACAGAGTTAACGGTATGCCAGGCTGAATTAATAGAATGGAAAGATAAATATTTACGTTTATCTGCCGATTTTCAGAATTTCAAAAAAAGATTACAAAAAGAACAAGCATCTTTACGTCGCATGATGCAAGCAGATATTTTAGCAGACGTATTAAATATAGTTGATAACTTTGATCGAGCTTTACAAGAAAAAGAAGCTGAAACTGAGAATATGAAAGATTGGTTTGCAGGATTTGAGCTTATTCGTAAAGAATTATATAAATTATTAGAAAAATATGGCGTTAAAGAATTAGAATCATATGATGTATTTGACCCTGAAATGCATGAGGCGGTGATGCAAGTTGATTCAGATCAGCATGAATCGGGGGGAATTGTTGAGGTTTATCAAAAAGGTTATATTTTTGATGGATCGGTGTTGCGTCCAGCAAAAGTGAGTGTTGCTAAATAATTATATGGTTGCTTTGCGGTGAAGTATTTTTATAAATTATTATTAAATTATCCACATTGATGAAGGATGTAATCTTTTTTTAATTACATCCTTCATTACATAAAATAGCTTTTTACTGCTGAGATCTTTTTTGCAATATTTTCATTATTTCTTGTGCTTGTTCATCTTTGCTACCACTTAATGCTTGATTATTTAGCGCAATATCTAGTGCGGTCTGGCCCTGATTGTTTTGTATGGTGGTATCAATATTGGGAAGGTTTAAGAGAAATAGAATTAGATTCAATTTATTGGAAGAAATTGTATGACTTGCTATAGCAAACATGAGCGGAGTATAGCCCATTGGGTTTTGAACATTTGGATTAATACCGACTGTTTGTATCAATAATCTAAGGGTATTTAAAGAATAATTACTAGTTTGTCTAAAATTAAAATTAGTAAAATTTTTTATAAAAGTTTCTAGCCCATTAGTTGTAATTAATAAAAAAATTATCTGTTGTAGGTCCATGGCTGTTATTTGACCAGTTTTCAATTTATTTTGTAACCACTGTACAAAACCCGGTAAGTGAGAGAAAATGATTCCATAACCTAATATATTAAATTGAGATTTATTCTGAAGTTCTTTAATAAGTATATCTATAAATTGAGGGTCATTAATAAATTCATTAAAGAGCTTATTTGTTTGACTTAATGCAATAATATTTGAAACTATATCATTCAAATTGTTTTCATTATAGGTTAATAAAGTTATAATCAAGCTTTGTATTTCAGCTGGTAATGTTTCTAGAGTAGCAAATTCTTCTTTAGAAGTTTCTTGATATTCTTCACCAGTTTCCATGCCATAGGTATTATGTATACAAAACATGCTGAAAGTTAATAGCAATAATATTAAACGCTTCATATTGAGTTCCTTTTTATTTATTTAATTTTTTTTGTTTTAAGTAATCTTGCAGTATTTTTTCTATCTCTTTATTTTGATGTATTCTTGCAATTTCAAGTGCCGTATTGTCCTGTTGATTTTTTATAGAAAGATCAATATTGGAAAGGTTTAATAAAAATATTAAAATTGATTTGTTATTTTTTAATCCAGCGACCATAAGTGGCGTATAGCCTTGTTCGTTTTGGCTATTAGGATTGGCGCCTACATTTATAAGTGTTTTAATAGCATTAACAGTAAGAATAGGTGTTTCAGTAAAGGTAAAATTAGTATTTTTTTCAATAAGTTGTTCTAAATTTTCAGGTACTGCAAGACTAATAAGTGCATTTTCAAGATTTGATTTTTTTATTGTCCCTTTTTTCAATTGTTCTTTAAGCCACGCTAAAGTTCCTGGGAATTGACTTAAAACAAGTGCATAGGTTAATTTACTTATTTGTGATTTTTCTTGTAATTTTTGTATGAGTATATCAATAAAAGAAGGATTGTTAATGAATGAATTAAAATATTTATTGACTTGGGCTGTTTTAGATATTTTAGAAATAATAGCATTTAAGCTGTTTTCGTTGACGATTAAAGAACTAATTATAAGATTATGTAAATCTCGCGGTAAATCTTCAAAGGTAGTAGTTGTTTGAGCAGGTTTTTCTGGTTCCATGCAACCATTACTTATAAAAATCGTGCAAGCAGAAAAAAATACTATTGATTTTAAAAAATTCATTATTATTTCCTTTATTATAAAAATAAGATAAAAGCAAAATTTCCCTTATGTCTATCAGTATTAATTTAACATATTTTGGCTGATTAATGAATACTTTTTAACTTTTTAAATATTATAGTTTATGGGGTAATTGGAAAAAAGCCCTATTTGGTGCGGAAAAATGATCTAAGGGTTGAATGGTATCTTCTTTATGAATTTAACAAAAAAGGGGTATTATCGTTTAAAATAACTAAAAATACCGACGACAAGCTCTATGAAAATCAGTAAAATAACTAAAACAGAAAGAAGGTCTTCTCGGATAATATCGATTTTATTTTGATAAACCAAATGAATATCCTTAATGATATCTAATTTAGTTGAAATTGATACTTTCCAGGATTTTAAATCAAGCTTTTCAACTAACAAGTTATAAGTTTCAGTTACGTATACCTCGCCTACTGCTTTGATAGTACTTTCTAGGCGCTCGATTATTGAAGAAATTTCAACTTTAAGCATACCAAGATCACTGACTGGATCTTTCATAAGTGTACCAATAAAGGGCAAATAGGCCTTGAATGGTAGTCCTTTGACTTCACGTTGGTATACGGCATTTAATTGTTGATCAAGGATGCGGTCATAGTACTGAAGTTCTAATTGTTGAATATTAGCAAATTCAAAAAGATCGAGTAATTCTTCATATTCATCATCGTAAACAAATGCACTATCCATATCGATTACAATTAAATCACCGCGATAATAACCAATGGCCGCATCAAGAATCGCATTTTTTTGATATTCAGATAACGATTCAGTTTCAAAACGAACCAGAGAGGCTATAAAGCCGCCGTATTCTTTAGTCATTTGTGAGACTGTAATATTTTGCGGTTGTTGATCAACCTGAATAACTACATAGGATGAGCGTAAATGGAAAAATCGTGATTGTTTTATGTGTAATTTAATTTTTTTGTATACCGATTGCGCATCTTCAACACTTTGTTCACGGAATTCGGTATCAACATCATTGAGTGTTTTACGTAATTCTTCAAAATTGCTTGAAAAAGGAATTTTATAAGCAAGTGAAATTACCCCGAAATTATGCAATTTTGTGCTCAGGCATTTTGAACTTGAATGAGGATGAGGCAAGTCAATTGAAAGCGGTACATGGTAACCTTTAAAGTATTTGGAAAGATGTAAAGGTCGGGTTAAAATTTCTGGTAACGCCTCAACTTTTGAAAGGTTTATATCATCACCAACATCGTAGGCATAATACACAAAAATATTACCGGTAAGCATTAATGGTTCGATTGTTTTTGTAGATTCATTTTCTGGCATAATAAATTCCTAAAGATATTACCTAATTTTTAGACTTAGCATATTTAAAAAGAAAAGCTTGATGCAAGTTTTTATAATTTTTAGGATTCACCTTTTTTTAATATTGCTAAAAATGCTTCATGTGGTACTTCCACTGAACCTAATTGTTTCATTTTCTTTTTGCCTTCCTTTTGCTTTTCAAGAAGTTTTCGTTTACGAGTGATATCGCCACCATAACATTTAGCTATTACCTGTTTGCGTAATGGTGAAATTGACTCACGAGAGATAATTTTTGAGCCTATTGCCGCTTGAATAACTACTTCAAAAAGCTGACGGGAAATAACTTTTTTAAGGCGAGCAACTAATTCTTTTCCGATATAATATGCATTATCACGATGCACAATAATCGAAAGCGCATCAACCGCTTTTCCATTAAGTAGAATATCCATTTTTACAAGATCAGCAGGTTCATAACCAGCCTCATCATAGTCAAAACTTGCATATCCTGAAGTTAGTGATTTGAGTTGGTCATAAAAATCGGTGGCAACCTCATTTAACGGTAATTTATAAATTAAAATTACGCGATCTTCAGTTAAAAAAGTCATACTCTTTTGTACGCCACGTTTTTCTTGGCAAAGTTTTAATACGACTCCTAAATATTCTTTTGGTAAAATAATAGTAGCATTAATGATTGGTTCAAGAATTTCTTCAATAGTACCGGGATCAGGAAATTCGGCAGGACTTTCAAGATGCAATAATTCACCTGAAGTTAAACGTACTTTATAAAGTACACTTGGTGCGGTAACAATCGCAGTAATATTGTATTCTTGTTCTAAGCGTTGCTTGAATACTTCCATATGCAACAGACCTAAAAATCCACAGCGAAAACCAAGCCCTAATGCGGCAGATGATTTTTTTTCAACAGTGACGCTGGCATCATTTAGAGTAAGTTTTTCAATAGCAGTACGTAGCATTTCAAATTCTGAATTATCGACGGGATAAATACCCGCGAAAACCATTGGTTTTGCAGGTTTAAAGCCCGGAAAAGGTTTAACCGGTTGTTTTGTATGAAACATAGTATCGCCAACGCGTGCTTCTTTTACTGTTTTCATGCCGGCAATTACATAACCAACTTGACCAGCATACAGTGCATCAAGTGGCGTTTCATTCGGATACATAAGCCCTAATTCTAGAACTTCGTAATTTTCACCAGTTTGAGCCAGTGTGATTCGATCATTTTTTTTAATAACGCCATCATCTAGTGCTACCAAGCAGACTACTCCTTTATATTCATTAAACCAAGAATCAAAAAGGAGAGCTTTTAATGGTTTATCTACTGAACCAGTAGGATATGGAATGCGTTCAATAATACCGGATAAAATATCATCAATGCCGATATTACTTTTAGCTGAGGCTAAAATAATTTCTTCATCATTAAAATCAAATAATGTTTTTAATTCCGCTTTTACTTTTTCAATATCGGCAGTTGGTAGGTCAACTTTATTTATTACTGGAATAATCGTGAGTCCTTGCTCAAAAGCTAAATAAAAATTAGCCATAGTTTGAGCTTCAACGCCTTGAGAGGCATCGACGAGTAATAATGCTCCTTGGCATGCGTAAAGAGAGCGAGATACTTCATAGCTAAAATCTACGTGCCCTGGTGTATCGATTAAGTTTAATAGATATTCTTGTCCATTATAAGTATGAATCATAGAAGCGGTTTGTGCTTTAACGGTAATGCCGCGTTCGCGCTCAACCTGTAATTTATCAAGAAATTGTTCTTGTTTGGTGCGATCTGAAAGAGTGCCAGTTACTTCTAGTAATCGATCAGAAAGGGTTGATTTGCCATGATCAATATGGGCAATAATCGAGAAATTCCTGATTTTGTCAGGAGTGAACTTATTTAAATCTTTTGGTAGTTTCATACTCAATTTCTAGGTTTTTTGTATAAATTATTACTAAAAGTATACAATATTTGTGATTTTTGTACATGAAACTAATATTTTGATTGATTACTTTCGTTTTTTAGTTGCTCAAGCCACTTCTCTTGTTCTTGATTAACGTCTATTTTTCGATTTTGAATTCGTGCTAATTGTGCAATATTGTTTTTTTCAATTTTATTATTACAGGCGGTTTCAATATAGGTATCAAAAAGATTTTTTATAAGAAAAGCATTTTTGTTTGGATATTGTAGTGACAATTTATCGACTTTTTTATGTATGAATGGTTTTAGTTGATAAAAATGGGCGTTATTTTCAAGAAGTTGTTCAAAAATATTCAGTGTATTTTCTGGCACTTGGTTATGTTTAAAAGTATGTGTAATAATGCTATTGATGATAGCTATATTATAATTATCAGCCAATATCCATGGAACTAATTTTGTATCAAATTCATAGTCGAGAAATGTTTCCATTTCAATTTCATCTTTTTCCATAGCTAAAAAGCTGTGATTTATGCAAAAATATACGATAATTCCATATACAAATAATTTCATAAAAATTCCTTTCTTTTTTATTGAAAAAACATTTAGAGATTTATAATGCTCATGTTATGTCAACTTGTCTAATAGTAAGATTTACGTTACAATTATACTATAGTGAAGAAAAGCATCTATTCAATAAATAAGCAACATGCTTAGGTATATAAGCTACGAGTGAGAAAGGCCTAACAAAATGTCAGCCAGCAATAATAATGAAAAAAATTTTGAAGGTAAATTAAAGCCTGTTTTAATTGAGGATGAGTTAAAAGAGTCGTTTCTTGATTATGCAATGTCAGTTGTTGTCAGTCGTGCAATTCCTGATATTCGTGATGGATTAAAGCCCGTACATCGTCGTATTTTATATACTATGAATCAATTAGGTTTTTATTATAATCGACCATATCATAAATCAGTACGTGTAGTTGGTGAAGTACTCGGGAAATACCATCCGCATGGTGATCAAGCGGTTTATAATACTATGGTTGGTTTAGTGCAAGAATTTTCTAAGCGATATCCATTACTTGATGGCCAAGGTAACTGGGGCTCGGTTGATGGTGATAGTGCAGCGGCAATGCGTTATACCGAAGTCCGTATGGCAAAAATTACGCAAGAATTACTTGCCGATCTTGATAAAGAAACCGTTCAATTTGTACCGAACTTTGATGAATCAACGGTGGAGCCTGTTATTTTACCAAGTAGATTACCAAATTTACTTATTAATGGTACTTCTGGTATTGCTGTTGGTATGGCAACTTCTATTCCTCCTCATAATTTAGGTGAAGTTATCGATGCATGTTTGGCTTTCCTAGAAAATGATCAAATAACGCAAGAAGAATTATTTGAAATAATTCCTGGTCCCGATTTTCCTACGGGTGGTATTATTTGTGGGCGTGCAGGCATTGTACGTGCATATAAAACTGGGCGCGGAAATGCGATTTTGCGTGGCGTGGTTAATATAGAAGAAACTAAAAAAGGTGAAGCAATCGTTATCAGCGAATTGCCATATCAAGTTAATAAATCAGACTTAATTGTAAAAATTGCTGATCTTATTAAAAATAAAGTAGTTGAAGGCATTTCAAATATCCGTGATGAATCAGATAAAAAAGGTATTCGTGTTGTTATCGAACTAAAACGTGGAGAAATGCCATCTGTTATTATAAATCAGCTTTATAAATACACGCAATTGCAAACAAGTGTATCGATTTTAATGTTGGGCTTGCTTGATAATCGCCCAATGGTTTTCCCTATACGTGATTTAATTAAAGAATTTTTATTACATCGCCAAGAAATTATTCATCGTCGAACGGTATATGATTTAAAAAAAGCACAAGCACGCGAACATGTTTTAACTGGCTTTATTATAGCATTAGAAAGCATTGATGAAGTAATTGTAATGATCAAAGCTTCGCGTTCAGCAGATGAAGCTACCGCAAAACTTAATAAACGTTTTTTATTAAGTGCTGAGCAGTGTAAAGCAATTTTAGAAATGCGCTTACAGCGATTAACTGGCTTAGAACAAGAAAAAATTCATGCCGAAATGGAAGAGCTCAAAAAGATTATTGCTCAGTTACAATTAATTTTAAAAGAAAAAGAAATACTTCAAGAAGAAATTGTTAAAGAGTTAGTAGAAATAAAGCAAAATTATGCCGATTCCCGTCGCACTCGTATTGAAGGTCCGATCGATATGCTTACTGAGGCAGATTTAATTCCAGAAGAAGAAGTAGTCGTGACCTTAACGCGCAAAGGATATATTAAACGGGTGCCGTTAGCGGTTTATGGCGTACAACATCGTGGTGGTAAAGGAAAGATGGGCATGGCATCATTAGAAGAATCTGATGATATTGTCAAAGATATTTTTGTTGCCAAAACTCATGATGAATTACTCTTTTTTACAAATCTTGGTCGTGTTTATAGTTTACGTGTGTTTGAAGTTCCTGAAGGCTCACGTATCGCAAAAGGTCGCGCCATTATTAATTTACTGCCTTTAACCGAAGGTGAAAAAGTAGTTAAATTATTATGTACACCAGATATGGAAGGCAAAATGCTCGTTCTGTTGACCAAAAAAGGTATTATTAAGCGAACCGATGCCATGTCATTTGCTAAAATTCGTAGCTCCGGTATTCGTGCCATTAGCTTGCGTGAAAATGATGAGTTAGTATTCTGTTCACTTAGTTCAGGTGAAGATACTATTGTAATTGCAACAAAAAAGGGACAAGGAATTCGCTTTAAAGAAACTGAAGTTCGTGCAATGGGTAGACAAGCTTCTGGTGTTATGGGAATTCGTTTGCGTTCTAGCGATGAAGTAGTTGGTATGGAAATAATTTCTGGTGATGAAGATATATTGTTTGCAACTGAACGTGGCTATGGAAAACGAGTAAAAGCAGAAGATTTTCGTGTTGCTCATCGTGGTGGTTATGGTGTGCGTACAATTCCTACCGATGAACGAAATGGATTTGTTATAGGGTTATCTGCGGTAAGTGATACTTCAAATGTATTGCTTATTGATGAAGCAGGTAAAATGATTCGGTTGTCGCCACAAGAGATACGTACCATGGGCCGTCAGGCTAAGGGTGTACGATTGATTAGGCTTGAGCCAGAACAAAAACTTGCAAATGTTGTTGCGTTTGAAGAAGAGAATAATAATAATGAAATCACGCAAGAAGTATCAGAAAGTACATCGCCTAAAATAGAAATGAAGCTTGAGAGTCAAGAAGGTGATCTTGATGTTTTTGATTTAGTGATTGATGATCAAGATGATATGCAAGAAGTAATCAATGACGACTATGAAGATGGTAAAGATAATGAATTATTGTTATCTGATCAATCTGATGATGATGATTCATTGATTGCATAATTTAGAAAAAAACGATTTAGAACGATAATTAAAATACGATGTGTAAGATATTCTACGCATCGTATTTTTCTCTTTATTTTTTATGAAAACAAATAATATTATTTTACATCTTTCATTAATTTCTGGCGTAGGACCAATTTTATTATCAAAACTATTGGCGTATTATTCTGTTGATCAATTGAATATTTTATATGCATTAACACAATCAGATTTTATGCATACTATTGGATTAACTGAAATGCAAGCACAAAAAATTGTTGCAGGTCTTGCTGATAAATGTCTTTTAGAGCAGGAATTAACACTCATTAATAAATATAATGTGCAATGGATTACAATTGCAGATTTGCAGTATTCTCATTTATTAAAAGAAATTCATATGCCGCCAACCGTATTGTATGTGCACGGTTCAATTGAACTTTGTAATCAAAAAAATATAGCGGTTGTTGGTTCGCGTAAGGCAGCAGTGTACGCTGAAACTATTATTCAACAATTAATTCCGGATTTAGTTAGCAATAAATGGACTATCGTTAGCGGTGGTGCAGTAGGCGTTGATACGATGGCACATAGAGCAGCACTAAAAGCAAACGGAAAAACAATTTCAATTATAGGATCCGGCCTTTTGAATACCTATCCGGCAAGTAACAAAAAATTATTTGATCAGATTGTAGAAGATGGCGGTAGCATAGTAAGCCCGTTTCCACTCAAAACTTGCGCAGTTCCAAGTAATTTTCCTGCTCGTAATCGTATTATTGCAGGTCTTTCGCGTGGATGCTTGGTGGTGCAAGCTGCTGAGCGCAGTGGTGCAAAAATTACCGCCCAGTTTGCATTGCAAGAAGGAAGAGAAGTTTTTGCAGTGCCAGGGCCGATTACTGACCAATTAAGCAAAGGGTGCCATCAGCTTATTCAACAAGGAGCAAAATTAGTGCAAACAAGCAACGATATTTTGGCCGAATTTGGCGAAGAAAAAGAATATGAAGAAAAAGCAGTAATTCCAGCTCAAATGCAAATAACCGAAAAAAATATCCAAAATAAAGAGCAAACAATTGAAGATCTCATTTTAAAACATTGCACAAAGCCACAATCGGTTGATGATTTAATTGAATTAATAGGGCAAGATCTGTTTAGTACACAAGCACTTCTTTTTGATTTACAGCTGGCAGGTAAAATATATCAAGATCTATCTGGTCTCTGGATAGCGCAAAAATAACCTTTTTTCTTTATTTCTACTGGAAAAATTGGCTATATTGAAAATAAAGACGGTTTTAATTAGCGGTATTTTAAAAAGGAATGGTATGAAGAATTGTTTAAAAAATCATTTAAAAATTTTATTTTTTTGTATTTTATCAAGTTTTGTTGGTGTTCAAGCTGTTTTTGAAAGAGGAGAGGTTGGCATATTTGAAGGGTTAAAATTTGATCCTATAGAACAAGCGTCAGCTTTTGAATCGCATGTAAAAGAAGGCTTATTTGAGGCAGAACGACAAGAAGAAATATACCGTGAAGTTAGTAAAGAATTACCAGCCTATGAAAAAGAGTTAAAAAGTCATAGTGAACTAACGGATAAATTTTCAGATAAATATGTAGAGTATGTTGATTTATATTCTAACTTGCAAGATCAACAAGAACGGGGATTAAGTGATGAAGTGATAAATCAAACAAGAAAAAACATTGAAAAAACAGCAGCTGAGCTTGAAGAATACAAACAACAAATTGAAGCCAAAAGTATTGAATTGGATAATTTAATTAAACGATACCGCTCGGTATTAAAAACTTCATTAGAAAAGCCTTTTATTTCTCAGACAACTGAACAAGATGTAAAAAATCTTGATGACTTATTAAAAGTTCCACTTACTAAAAGTGCAGCAAGAAAAAAATTATCAAAAGTAAATAAATTAGTGGAAAATATTCTTAATGCAATAAAAAATCGAGGAACGGTACTTTTAGGTGAAGATTTTGATCCTTCAAGAATAAATGAAATAACTAAAACTATGGGATATCGAGAAACGAATCCAAAAGTGGAAAGTGCAACTAATGTCCTTTTGTCAGACTTTTATGAACAAAAAGATTTATTCGATAATATGTTGAACCAACTAGACAACACAGAAAATTCTTTAACGAAGGAAGGTATTATTAATGATTTTGCTAAAAGAACAGGGATAATATTTGACGAAACATTACCATCTGAAGAAACATTGAAAAAGAAATTTCTTGAAAAACAGATTGAAAATTTAAACCCACAATACCAAAAAGTTCGATCATCAATAGAAAAAATAAGTAAAAAACTGGGGTTCCGGACTTTTTTACCAGAATCTATTGCGGGTCTTCTTACTACTAAATAATTTTATGAAAAAGCAAATTTTTTGCCTTTTGCTCTAAATTCTTGTAAAATTCTTATAGAATGTTACGAAATTAATGTGGCGGCATTTGACCGCCATCCTTTTTTACTCATTGGAGTTTCTCATGCCAGTTCCTAAACGAAAAGTATCGAAATCGCGCAGAGATAAGCGTTCTGCAAATAAAGGTATCCGAGAGGATAAAACAACTGTCGCTCATTGCACAAATTGTGAAAAGCCGTTATTACCGCATCAAGCATGTCGCGAATGTGGTTATTATAAAGGGGCAAAAGTCCTTAAAACTAAGGATGAGCGTGGCGAAAAACGTGTTGAGCAGCGCAAAAAATCTAAAAAAACAATTGAAGCTGAATCGCCACAAGAACAATCTGAATAATGAATGCAAAATCGGCTCTGATAGCTATAGATGCAATGGGGGGTGATTTTGCACCCTCTGCGGTAATTGAAGGGGCTCTCAGAGCTGCCAAAAAAGGAATAGCAGTTGCTTTATATGGCGATCAAAATCGGTTAATTGAAGTTTTGAATTTTTATGCAGCTAATTGGGAAGATTTACCTATTTTTGTGCATCACTGTACGCAAGTGATCAATATGGCTGATGAACCTGGGCGGAGTGTGCGAAAAACTGATTCTTCATTGATGCGCGCTATTGAAGCGGTAGCCGAAGGCAAAGCGGATGCTATTGTTTCTGCAGGTAATTCTGGTGCTGCGCTTGTGGCTGGTATGCTTAAAATAGGCCGAATACCGGGTATTTTACGGCCAGCAATCGGGGGTTTTTTGCCGACTCATAATGATTCAGTATTTTGCTTAGATTTAGGCGCTAACGTCGATTGTAAGCCAGAATATCTACATCAATTTGCGCTTATGGGTGATGCCTATGTGCGTTTGGTTAAAAATATTGAAAAACCAAGGATTGGATTACTTTCCAATGGCACTGAATCATCAAAGGGCACTAAGCTAATTCAACAAGTTCATGAATTATTATCCCAATCATCAATGCATTTTATCGGAAATTGCGAGCCAAATGATATTTTTTCTGGTGTAGCTGATGTTGTGGTGTGTGAAGGTTTTTCTGGCAATATTATGCTTAAAGCTATTGAATCTACGGTACAGGTAATAACTCAATGGTTAAAAGATGAAGGAAATCGTTCTTTGCTTGGAATGTGTGCAGGTATTTTGGGCGCACCGGTGTTTAAGCGCTTAAAAAAACATATAAAGAAAGCACAACGTGGTGGTGCGTTATTACTTGGCGTTTCTAAGCCACTTATTATTGCGCATGGCTCATCAAATGCATTGGCGATTGAAGATGCTATTAGTTTTGCTCATGATGTGGTATTGCAAAAATTTCATATAAATTATAATAATATTGTTTTAGATTTACTTAACGAAAATAAATTGATACAAACAAATTTTAATAACCGTACAGTTGAAAAGCAAATACAAGAGCAGTAAAAACTTGAGAGTTTTTTGGAGCTGTGTTACGTTTCATTTAAAAATATATTCGAAGTAATAAGGTAAGAAATACATGGAAATCCAAAAACTAATGTCTTTTGATGTTTTATATAAAAAATTTGATGAATATCGTACTTATGTTCTGACTGCTTTAGTGATTATTGGCGGCTTAATTGGCGCTGGTATTTATCTTTATTTTTCTAATATCAAATATGAAGAATCGGCTCAGCAAGCTTTATCTGAAATGTTGATTGAATATAATCGTGCATATGAATCACCGGAATTATGGAGTGATGTTGAAATTGGTGCTCGTACTGGTTATCGTCAATATGGACGTTCATCATTAGCGCCATATTTTTTAGTGTTACAAGCGGATGCTTCGTTGTATCAACACAAAGATAATGAAGCGTTGGTATTAATGAATACGGCAATTCAAAAGATGCCAGGTCAATCACCACTTTATTATTTATATAATATTAAGTTTGCTCGTATGCAGCTTGCGCATGAAAAAACTAAAGATGAGGGGTTGTCGTTGCTCGAATCATTGGCTAAAAATATAAAAAACCCCCAGCAAGATCAGGCAAAATATTATTTAGCTAAATATTATGATGAGCATGAGCAACTTCAAAAAGCACAAGAATTGTGGCAAGAATTAGTAAAAAGTAAATCTGAACAAAAAGATGTTATCTCACCATGGATTTTGCTGGCAGAACGTCAAATAAATCAAGGATAAATTTGTGAATAATGTTCGAGTTCGCTTTGCACCGTCTCCAACAGGGCATCTACATATTGGTAGCTTGCGTACGGCGCTTTTTAATTGGCTGTTTGCTCGGCACAATAAAGGTGCTTTTTTATTGCGTATTGAAGATACCGATCGAGAGCGCTCATACGAAAAGTATGTTGATTCAATTTTAAATTCATTGCAATGGTCAGATTTAGTTGCAGATGAAGAAATTGTATTTCAATCGAAGCGATTAGATATCTACAAGAAAGCCATAGAGCAATTATTGCAAGAAGATAAAGCATATTGTTGCTTTTGCCCACCAAAACCAGAAAAATTTGGTGATGATACGGTTCTCATTGGCGAAGGTTACTTAAAATATGACGGGCGCTGTCGGGCTCTCAGGCCCCAATCTGAAGATTTGGAAAAGCCGCATGTTATTCGATTCAAATTTCCACTTGAACGAGAAACGCTTTTTTTTACCGATCTTATTCGAGGTGAAATTTCTTTTCCTGCAGATCAATTTGATGATTTTATTTTAATACGCACTGATGGCACACCGGTGTATAATTTTGTGGTAGTAATAGATGATGCTTTAATGCAGATTTCACATGTTATTCGCGGTGAAGATCATATTCCAAATACTCCAAAACAGATATTATTATATGAAGCATTAGGATATTCAATTCCAGTATTTGCTCATTTACCATTAATTTTAGGGCCAAGTGGGCAACGATTAAGCAAACGTGAAGCGGCAACATCGGTTTTAGATTATCGTCAAAATGGCTATCTACCCGATGCTCTTTGTAATTATTTGGTAAAGCTTGGTTGGGCACATGGAGATCAAGAAATTTTTTCTAGATCTGAACTTATTACTTTATTTAGCTTACAAGAAGTCGGAAAAAGTGGCGCAATTTTTGATCAAGATAAACTGGATTGGCTTAATGGTATTTATATTAGGCAAATGTCAGCCTCAGCATTATTAGAATATATCTTAAAAGAGGTAAAGCCTGATTTCTTAAAAGATATTTCTGGTTGGTCACAAGATACGTTAATGAATTTTATAGAATTATATAAAGATAGAGTAAAAACCTTGCGTGCAATGACTGATGAGTTCAAGGTAATGCATGATGGATCATTTGCATATGATTGGGAAGATTGCAAAGAATACATTGAACCAAATATAGTACTTTATTTACAAAATATTGTTGAACGGTGTGAAAGTTTGAAAGATTTTTCTAATGAGCAAGTAAAAAATGCATTAAAAAAATTATGCAAAGAGTCTGATATTAAATTGATTCAGATTGCGCAGCCTTTAAGAATTGCATTGACTGGTTTCTCAAATGGTCCCGGTGTATTTGAATTAATGGCGCTTTTAGGAAAAAAAGAAAGTATAAGACGTATAACACAGTTTATAAAATACCTTCAACATTCATTTAACAGTTGAGGAAATGGTATGAAAGTTGTGATGGTTTTTCCTGGATATAGCAGCCAATTTGTTGGTATGGCCAAAGAGCTTTATGATGAATCACGTCTTATTCAGGAATATTTTGAAGAGGCATCCAATTGTTTAAACCGTAATTTTGTAAAATTGTGCTTTGCTTCATCAGAATCTGAATTACGCAAAATTGACAATGCATATCTTTCTATTTTTTTAGTAAGTTCCTCTATTGCAAAACTATTGATGGCCGATCATGGCATCATTCCTGATTATGTTGCCGGATATGGAATAGGTGAATATAGTGCAATTTGTGCGGTGGATGGGTTTTCATTACCCGATGGTTTATATTTTTTATTAAAATACGCACAATTTTATCAAGAATTTTTAAGTACTCATGATATAAAGTCAGTAATGATAAAAGGTATGCTAAATGATGAAATACAAGAGTTATGCTCATCGTTAAATAATGAAAAGATAGATTTGAGCGTCGTCTTATCTGAATCATCTACGATTGTAGGTGGTTTCGCAATGGAAATTGAATCATTACAACAAAAGTTAGCGGATAAAAAAGTAAAAATTACAGAAGTTCCAGCTCAAATGGGACTATACTCTTCATTAATGCAAGAGGTGGTGACTAATTTAAAAGCTTATTTAGAAAAAATTGATTTTAAAGATTTAAGCGTACCATTGCTATCCAGTATTAATGCCAAATTTATTAAAGATGGTAAATCAGTAAAAAATTATGTGTTGGAAGCAATTACTTCTACTATTTACTGGAACAAAACGATACAAAAGATGGAAAAATCTGCCGTAATTATTCAAATAGGACCCGGCTCAATCGAAGCCAATGAATTACAGGAGCATTATCCAGATAAAAAAATTATTTCTATAAATAAACCATCAGATATCGATTTACTAAAAGATATTATTGAAACTACCGATACAAAAAGCGAACAACCAGAATCTTAATGGGAAAAAACATGTTTGAAAAAAATGATACCGCAAGTAAAGTAATAACTATTGTTGCAGAAACATTAAATATTGAAAAAGATACGATAAGTCCCGAATCTACTTTTGAAGGATTAGGGGCAGATTCCTTAGATAGATTAGAAATTATTATGAAATTGGAAGAAACGTTTGGCATCGATATTACTGATGAACAAGAAGCAAATATAAATTCCATTCAGCAAGCGATCGATGCCATACATGATTTACGCAATAAATAACTAATTAAGCAGTCTTTATCACTGGTTGTTTGCCATCCATATAATCAACGATTTGCTGTGCTAATGCAATACGTTCAGAATTTTTAGGATGAGTTATACCAGGTGAATCACCACAAATTTTAAATTGTTCTTGGGTAAATGCTAAATAAGCTTTTGCCCAGTCTTTATTTTTTACTGCAACATTAACGTCAGCACGTTTTTCTTTAAAGCGATTGAATTGCAATAAAGGATGATTTTTTTGACTTTTTACTTTATCAATATTAAGACCAGATATTACTTCCATGATATACCCGGCTGAATTATCCTTATTAAGAATATGTTGTATTTCATGCGCAATTACAAATCGTTTTGCTGCAGAAGAAAGCATGGAAAATGTTTTTTCATTAACATAAATTATGCGATCGGTAGCTGCTGCAGGTGAACCATCAGTGTATCCGTATACTGGTATTTGTTGTGGCGTTAAACCATTTTCTTTCAATAGATCAGCAACAAAAGCTTTAGTTTTAGGAGAAACTGGTGCACGGCTAAATGGAATATCACTGCGTAAGTATTCGTTATAATGTTGTTTTTTTGCTTGTTGAAAACGATCTTTAGTTATACCAATTGCACGCAATGATGCCCAGGCTTGATTATGATCATTTTCTAACTTTTGCAAAAAATAATCTTTAGCAGGGGTTTCAAATACGGCAGATTGTTTAACAATTACTGGTTTTTCATAAAAAAAACCATCTTTTTTTAAAATGCTCATACCAACAATAAAAAGACTTAGCCCCAGTATTGTTGATGATTTTATGATGTTTTTTATTTTAATATTCATAATATTGAGTTCCTTTGTTTATAAGTGTTTAAGCTTGTTGTAAGCCAGCAAATTGCTGCTTAATATTTTGTGCAAGTTGTAATCGCTCTGAATTTTGTGGATGAGCTGGTCCATTTACATCACCATTCATTAATTGCAACATATAGTCAGCAAACTCATGATAACGTTCAGCCCATTGAGTATTTTTAGTAGCGACTAAAATATCGGCACGCATTTCGGTAAAGCGACAATATGCTAAATAGGGGTGATCATAATTAAGTTGATTTTTTGGTATATATTTTTCATTCTCAGGTAATAAATTTTTCATAAAAGAAATTGTCGAATGATCTTGATGTAATACGTGTTGTATTTCATGAGCGATGACAAAAGATTGTACATTTTTAGGTAAAGCTAAAAATTGGCTTTCATCGATATAGATCCAATGATCAATTGCTGCTGCAAGATATCGATCAGATTTAATTAACGGAAAATTCGCATCTAATCCGAATTCCGTTAAAATTGGCTGAATAACTTTTTTTGTTATATCTGAAATGGGTTCTATATTTTTTGGTTTACTCTCTTGCAAATATTGTTCATATTCTGTTTTTTGTGATTCTACACATTTTTCTTTTGAAATACCGTATGGTTCTAGACCTTTCCAGGTATTTTCTTCTAAAATTGTTAATTCATTAAGAATAGTTGAACAGGGATTACTTTTTTTACTTTGTTCATTAAATTGCTTTGAAAGCAAGCAAAAAAAACTACCTATAATAATAAAAACAAAATAAACGTGACGATTTGAAATTTTCATATTTTTTTTTACCTTGGTATAAATTATTCCTAATCTGAAGCATTTTTGGGCTAAATAATAGGCTTATTAGGTTTAATTATGCCAATAAAATTCAAATAGTCAATTGCTAGGTTGACCCTGTTTCATTTTGGGTAGGATTATTGAAATAAGCCTTCAATTTGGTTATTCTTATTTCATTGATGTCGCTGAAATTGAAATAAGGATGAATAAAATGCGTGAAACTGGTTATTATGAATTTATTCCTACTAGCCAGAGAAAACCTGTCTTTTAAATATTGAGGATCAATGGTTGGGGGGATCCTGTGAAGCTTTTTTCATCGTTAAAAACTGAGAAAAATAGGTTAAGAAGGGATATTTTGGCTTCGCGAAGAATTTCGCGCGATACAATGGTTTTTAAGCGGTGGTGCACTTCATTCCCTAGATATTTTGCATATTTTGGGTCGAACCGGCCAAAGAGTTGGCTTTTTTTAATAGAGAAAGGGTACGAGGATATTTTTTATTAAAATTGGTGTACGAAATAGCTTCAGTGAGAATTATAAGTGTAAAAAGATGATGAAATGCTTAAAAAATTATCAATCACGTAAATATACTAGATTTGCTCAGTATTGGGATATTTTGGGGCGTGAATACGAAAAATAACAAATAAATGAAAATACCCTCCAAATTTGGAGGGTATTTTTTTAATTACTTACTAAGAATGAAACTTAGTAGCTAGTTTTTTGAACGCCATTATTTGGCGTAATCCCAAGTTTCACCAGCTTTCATCATACCTGCATCTATTTGTTCTTGAGTACATCCAGTAGGACATTCTGCAGAATAGCTAACATGTTTTGTAATAATAGCTGGTTCTTCAACGCGTACATAACGTACACAGCAAGGAACTGCTGGACAAGGTTCTTCAACAATTTTGTCCACTTTACATGCTCTTGAAGGTGGGCATGCGCGTTCTACTACTGGGCATGCAGGTTCACAGCGATCATAGCATTTACGCCAGCCACATTCTCTGTAACGAGCAGATGCTTCAGTTACCGCTAAACCAAGAAATATGAACACTAAAGCTAACGTGAGCTTCTTCATGTGTCTCTCCTTTTATTAAGGTTAATAATTACCGTTTCCTTTACATTTTTCACATTCGAGACGTCTACACATCTTCATTTACTATTTTGTTTCAAATTGGAATAAAAAATCAATAGTTTTTAATAAAAAATTTCTTTTTTGACCAAAAAGGCTAAAAAATCTATCAAATGAGGTGTTTTTTTTATAATTTATTTAGAAAAAAGTTTTAAAATTTTTTCCAATAAGCCAATATGTGTATTTTTTGCATTGTATGTTTTTATATAGAATATGGAACTATAAGGCGAATATATAGTAAACTGGTATTGTAAAAGTGTTTAAATAAAAGAAAAAAATTAAATTTTTATAAAAAAAAGAGAGAATATTATATTATGAAGAAAGCAATTTTATCTATCGCGATTTTACTTTTAACCGTAAATGGCCTAAAGGCTATGGAAACGGAGTATGGTAGTTTATATCCACGAGAAATTGCACAAGTGCAAGAAAATAAATTAGCAGAATTTGCTATTTCATTAAAATATCAGGAACAATTGCCATTAAAAATTAGTAATGAGATTCACAAAGAGGGAAAGAAAAAGTTATTGCTTCCTAGCGCTATAAAACCAAAGGTATTTGGATCATACTTTTTTGTTAATCCATTAAAACCAGGTCTTGGTGGTTTAGAAAAAATTGAATTGGATCCTCAAATTAGATTAGAAATATCAGATTTATATTTACTACCGAATGGTAAAGCTAAAGCCAAAGTAAAAATTTTCAAATTAGATAGCAAATAAGAAGAATCTCCCGAGATTTGGAGATTAATTTTGATTCAATCTAGAAATAGGTATAATAATTTTAATAAATCTTGTAAGACTAATTTTTTTGGCTAAAATAAGCCATTTTTTATTGATTTTGTTAATAAGAAATTGATAAATTAAAGGTATAGAGGTCAAATATTTTAGGATATCGAAAAAAAGAGAGAAAATTATGAAGAAAATATTATTACTTATGTCCATTGCACTTTTAACCATAAATAGTTTTATGCGAGGTATGGAGACGGAATATGGCACATCCATTAGAAATTTCACAAGAAGATCAAAATAAAATAAATAAAGAATTAGGATTTCGTAGAACTCAAAAATTGCAACGAGAAGGTTCCATTACTATTGATGGAAGTTTGGAGATGAAAAATAATGTAATTTATATTAAATCCGGTTTTTATGATCCTGAGACTGGAAAAGGTGCACTACCTTTTGGCTACACTCAATTTAAACCAGCTTTTGCTACGAATGTTAAAATAAAATTAATGCCGAATAGGCAGGCCCAAGCAATCATTACATTCAAAAAACAAGCCGAAGAAGAGTTTGGAATACCATTCTTCAGGGGTAGAGGTAGAGAAGAATTACCAGAAGAATGGGGACCTTTACCATCCTTTGACTAAAAGCAAATAACTTTTTAATTAAATTAATTGAATAAAAATAAAGAGGCCTGGAAAATCCAGGCCTCTTTTGAACTTGTTTAGTTTTAATTTATAGATTAAACAAAAGTGAATCCACCTTTTACCCAAATACCCCATTGATCGAGGGCACGGTTATTTCTGCCAGAGAATTCAACTTCTCCACCTAAGCCAAGGAACGGTAAATAATCACAATTTTCCCAAGTATACGCAAGATGTGTGAATAATTTGTGTGAAACCGCGCCTGGGTTAGTAGCAGATTCAACATTTAAATCGCCAGTAGTAATAAATACTGGTGTGGCTCCATCATCCGGTAATGGTGCAAAATTGCCTTGAATATTGGTAAGGCTTTGTGTGTTATTTGGATTGTTGCCACCAGTTGCAGCCGTATCAGTATTACCAGCGACACCAAATGTATTAGCAGGAATATTTTCTGTGATAGTTAAATGCTCACGTGTTCTTCCCCAGATATTGTAGCCAACATCGAAAGTGAAACCACCATTTTGATAATCAAACATAAATGCTGCTTCGCCATGTATATCAACACGCACCTGAACATCACGTGTTAAAACATTAGGCCCGAAAAGTATTTCGTTTGCGTACATGCCGGTTGAATCAAAACGTTTGAAAAGCAAGTAGCGGCTACCAATGCCATTATCTCTTAAATCAAATGTACGTTTCTGTTTTGCGCGGAACATATGATTTACAAAACCTTCATAAAAAATGGCAAATGATTGCTCACAACCATTATTCCACAATTCGTAATGTCCTGAAATACCGCCCCCAACTTCAACATGTCGGCCGTTACCAACAATCGGTTCAAATACAAACTGTGCATCCGGACGAGTGCCAGTTGGCGCCACAACCCATGCATCAAAACCTAAGTGACCACATTCATTGCAAATAAAATCATAACCTAAAACAAAGGTAATATCAGCAACACCGGTTTTGGTTTGTTTACCGTTAATACGAGCAAAGCGCATTTCTTGTCTTAAATCTGGGAAGTTGGTAGGATCAAGAACTTCGCCTTGAAGTGCTTGTATAATTGAAGTACGGGGTGATGCGGCAGCCATTGTGTTCCCAAGTTTATTTGCGGCAATAGTTGTGCCAGAAGTCGTACTTGTTTCAGTTAAACGCATATCCCAGCTTGTCCAGTTTATAGGAATATCCATTCTAAAATAAAGACCGCGTACCCATTCATCAAGCCCAAGATAGAAATTGATATCTACTACAAAGTTACGCACTTCTGGGTTAGCAGTAATTGATCCATCAAAATTATCATTTAAAAATAGATTACGAGCAAAAACATCTACACCAGGTTGTCCTGCGGGGCCAAAACGCATAGTATTGGTTTGATTAAAGAAGAAAAATTGGCCTAATTCTTTATCATTATAACTCTGAAAATAATGTGGCGTAATTGCTAAACTACCGTTAATGCAATCCGTATCACAAAGATGCGTATGGTATCCTTGACCAGCCAACCAACGTGCCAAATTAGATCCTTGAGAACGCTGGGTAAAGAATGTTTTGCCAAATGTAGGGCTATCGCTTGCATGCAATGCATTACTTACGAGTAATAAAATACTTAAAAAACTTTTTAGTGATCGATTCATAAATTAACTCCTTTTCAAATCCAGTTGGATTTAAAATTTTTTAAAAAAATTTGGTTTTATTAAAGTAGCAGTAACCATCATTCTTTATTCTATTTATTATTAATTTTTTTTTCTTATGTGCTTGTGTATCTCCTTTCTTTTTTTGAAAAATATGTTGGCTTTGAGTTGATTTGTCACGTTAATGTAGCGCAAATAAATCGAGATTTCAATTGTTATAAAACGCAATTTATCATCGACGCAACAAGTAACGTTCAGTATACTCATGAGCAACTCGTTGTAAAGAATTTATTTGTCAAAAAAAGTTTTTAAAGAAAGCTTCTATGGGGTATTTATTTTTAATTATTTTTTTTTCAATTGTTTTAGAAATGTTTCCGATAAGCAGTTCGGGAAATTTATATTTAATTATACGATTTTTTACGCATTATTTATTGTTAGATAACTCAGTAGTGAAATATATTGAATATGCTTGTCATATTCCTGTTTGTATCATTGTCGCGATTTATTTTTTTAAATCTTGGATACGATATCTTTTATTATTTCCTCGATCGCTCTTTATGATCGGAAAAATTTTTTGTTATGGTTTTGTTGTTGAAAGTATTATGGTATTGTTTTTTGTATTTTTTCAAAATAAACCATGGCTCTCTTCATTTTTGCCAATTGGGTTTTTGATAACGTCAGGTTTACTATTATCATTGCGTTGGTGCGCATCAGGCTGTAAAAAATCATGGAATTTAAAATCAGCTTTGTTGTTAGGCATAGCACAAGGCTTGGCATTATTGCCTAGTATTTCACGATTTGGTATAACGTTTGTGGTAGCTCGATGGCAAGGGTTTTCTGCTCAACGTTCCTTTGAATTATCATGGTTAATTGCATGGCCAATTCAACTAGTTGGTGGATTATTTGGGTTAATTCAATTATATCGATTTTCAGGTATTCATGTATTGAACCAAGTAAACGGGATGAGTATGCTGATTGCAAGTAGTATTGCATATTTAGGATTATATTTTGTTCATTGGTGTATTACCACTAATCGATTATGGTATTTTGCATATTATACTATGATATTGGTGTTAGTGACGTTACTAATATAATAAAAAAATGGGTGAAAGATGAAAAAAATTGCATATGTATTTATCAATAATATAAAACAAACAGCTTTATTTTTTTTATTGATAACTTTTTCAGTAATTTTTAGCATTATACTTTTATCATTTCATCCGCAAGATCCTTCACCTTTTTTTATATCAAGTGAACCACAGTCTATTCAAAATCTATTCGGTTATTGGGGGGCAAGTGTAGCCGCTTTTCTTTTTTTTCTTTTTGGTACCGCTGCATTTTTATTAATACCATTGCTTTTATTTATTACCTATATCTGTTTTTTTGGAGACATGAAAATCGAATGGGATCGGTTATGTGCGCTTGTTGCTTTGATTTTTGTTAGTGCCGCTATTGGTGCACGCTTGCGTGCAATGTTAATACCGCACGCATTCGCACCAGGTGGGGTAATTGGAGATTTATTTGTAAAAAGTTTGTCATATATATTTGATGATCCAATGATTCCAATTTTTCTTTATAGTGGATTGTTGATTTGTTGTGTATTATTGACACGATTTACCTTAATCTCTGCCATTTCTTGGTTAAATAGCAAAAGTCATTATCTAAAAATCAGTGCTTATTATAGTTATGTTGTTTTAAAAACAATTGCTTTTCAATGTATGTATGCCATTAAAACTATTAAAAAACTATTTATAGATTCAGATAAATTAACCGAATCATGGGAAGAATCTGATTTTGATATAATTATAAAAGAAGAATTGCAAAGCATGCAGGAGGAAGATATCTGGAGCACTTTTGAGCCTGTTATGCGAGGTCAATCTGATGAAATTGATCAAGAAATAACCGTTAAGCAAGAAGAAATGACTCAAGAACTTGGTGAAAATATTCAAGAAGAAAAGATAGAAAAAAAACAACAGAAAAATAAATATACATTACCACCGTTAACATTATGTAAATTACAGCGCAAAACATTAACTGATTCGGAGCAAAAAAAAGAATTAGAACAATTGGCACAAGTGCTTGAGGAAAAATTAGCACGCTTTGGTATTGCAGGGCAAGTTACTTCCATCAAAATTGGACCAGTTGTTACACTTTTTGAATATCAGCCACATATCGATTCAAAAATAAGTAAAATTATAGCGCTCGAAGATGATTTAGCACTTGCCTTACAAGCGACCAGCATTCGTATTATTGCCCCAATTCCTGGAACATCGGTCGTAGGCTTTGAGGTTGCCAACAAGTCACGAAATTTAGTGCATTTATCCACTATTTTACATTCAGCTGAATTTTCATCATTTAATGGCAAATTACCATTGGTGCTCGGTGTTGATACGGTTGGTAAAACGGTGATAACTGATTTAACTACTTTACCCCACGTGCTTATTGCTGGTTCTACTGGATCGGGCAAATCGGTGGCTATGAATGTTATTTTAACCAGTTTATTATATCGCTGTATGCCTGAATACTTAAAACTTATTTTAATTGATCCGAAACGGCTTGAATTTGCGCCGTATGCTGATATTCCTCATTTACTATTCCCTATTGTAACTAATCCAAAAGAGGCGGGGCCAGTATTACAATGGGTGGTGCGTACTATGGAAGAACGATACGAAATAATGGCAACCTGTGGCGTACGTAATATCGCAGATTATAATAAAATTGCAGAAAAAAAAGATGATTTTGAATCATTTCCTTTTATTGTAGTCATGATTGATGAACTTGCCGATCTTATGATGGTTGCAGGAAAAGAAATTGAAGAGCGGATTGCGCGTATTGCACAAATGGCTCGTGCTGCCGGCATTCATTTAATAGTTGCTACACAACGACCGTCAGTGGATGTATTAACTGGTATTATTAAAGCAAATTTTCCAAGCCGTATTTCATTCAAAGTGGCAACTAAAATTGATTCTCGTACCATTTTGGATGCAATTGGCGCCGATAAATTACTTGGCAAAGGTGATATGTTATATCTTGATATGTCTTCTCATTTGTGCCGCATTCATGGACCTTATATTTCTGATGATGAAGTTGAACAAATTGCTTCATTTACTCGTGCTCAAAAAAAAGCTGAATATTTAGACTTATCTGAAGTAGTAAAAACTGAAAACCATGAATTATTAGATGCCGATCAAGAACTTTACGAGCAAGTGTTATGCTTTGTACAATCGATTGATGAAATATCGATTTCATTATTACAGCGTCGTTTTAGAATCGGTTATAACCGTTCAGCCCGTATGATCGATTTACTTGAAATGCAAGGAATTATTATGCCTAGCCAAGGTGGCAAAACACGTAAAGTAATTCGATAAATAAATTTCAATCGAACCTTAATTTTGCTTAATTTTCTAAATCAATGCATGCATCTACATTGAATATTTTGGCCTCATGCCGGCCAAGGCATAAGGGTATTGCTTTGCCCAATACCCTTAACACAAGGGCACCAATGTTCCGTTGGATTGTACTTCCGCTCATAACGAGAACTCTCATCTTCAGGTTTTCAAACCTTCATCTTCGGACTCGCTACCGGATTATTAAATTAAAAAAATTTATAAAAGTCGTTAGCTGACACAAATTGTTTGATTTTTTATCTAAAAATTTGATATAGAATAAGACCGCTTGAAAGTGCATAACCCATAAAATTGTATAATGGACTTTCATGCTGGAAAAGGTTTATCGATGCCAACCGTAAAGATACAATTGCAAACAAATTACGCATGTGGTAAGGGATATAATTTAAGAGTGGTATTTTATCTATTTTTTCATTAATTTTTTGTGGAATAGCACTTAGTCTTGGCTCATTTTTGATATTTTTATCAATTTCTAGAGCAAGTGTTTTTTCCATATTTTGAAAATATTTGGATGGAAGAATGTTTTTATCAGCATTTGAATGAGCACTATTATCGCTTTCGATAAGAAAAGTACAAGTAATAGGAAATTGATCCATATTTAAATTTTCTTGTAATTTTTGAAATTCGGATTTTAATATTCTTTTTGCAACATCCTGTTTATTGCTCAAATTGTTCCAAAGATTGGAATATTTTGGTTGAGGAATTAAGGCTAATTTCTTTTGATTAACTACTTCAATGTTATCATTAAAAAACAAAGAATATTCAATTGTAGGTGGTTCTTGTTCAAACTTTACTATTGAATGTAAATGAGGCTCCAGCTTTATAGGCATTGATTTAATGCATGGAGATATTAAAAGTGCTATTATTGCAAAACTTTTTTTAATCATCTTTTTTTCATATTTTTATTGTTAAAACTAAAAGGAGCTCGACTAACGAGCTCCTTTTTTTATTTATTTTCTACCAAAAAAACTTGGCCATGTAAATTTACATGCAGGAAGTTTATTATATAAATAATTTAGCTCATTTTGTAATTTGCCAAAATAAAATTGACCATTTAATAAAAAATTATTCAATTGACGTTGTGCCTGATTGGTAAAGTTTTTTACTAGTTCAGGATTGGTTTTATTTAAGTATAAGTAAGTACCTCCTACAACTAATCCAGCAAAAATTCCAGCACCAAACCAAGTATGTCTTTTGCTATTTGGTTTTGCTTTAGGTTCAGGAGTAACTTTACTTATTATTTTGTGTAAGCATTGAGAAAGAGCGATTTTTTCAGTTGTTTCTGAAAGATCATTTATTTTCAAAGTAAATGTAAAAAAATCATTAGGCGTTGCAATTTCCTTTTCAGTACAACTGAGCCACTGCTCATTGAGAGCTTTTGTTAACAATGATGCATCGTTATAATTAGCAACAGGAATAAGCAGTTCTTTTTCTGGAACTGTTATTTTTCCGCTATTTAAATCAAAAGTGCCATCAGCTTCGTTTTTTGTTATATCGATTATAATAGTATTTGATTCAACTTTTTGTAAAGCGGTTTCCATGCCATAAGCCTGACCACTCACTAAACAAAATATAGTAAAGACTGAAAGTAATAATTTATTCATAAGAATTCCTCCATGTGATATTTAATCATTATACTTAGTTTTTCAAAAAAACAGTTTTTTGTCAAATGGGATAAATGTTTCAAATTGAATGATTAGTAGGCTATTTTTTGCTATTAGCTTTATTATTTAGAAGATTCATATAATAATTGTTGTTGTTCTTTCTGATCATATATATAGCACATGAACAGGCATCTAGGCCTAAAATGTTTTTGGTATTTATATCAATATTCGGCTGATCAAGTAAAAAATGAAAAATAGTTTTTTGATCATTTTCAATTGCTTGCATGAGCAATGTATAACCTGAATTTTCTTCAGTTGCATTGATATCTATATTGAGATTTAAATTAAGAAAATTTTTAATTCCCGCTAATAAAATATTTTCATTCATTGAGAACGTTTGATTGATGCAATTATTATTTTCAAAAACTGAGGGTTTAGTAAGTGTTGCAGATAAAAGCGTTATAATATTATCTTGGGTTATTTTTTGTTGTGCGATTTGATTATTAAGCCATCCTTTGATGCCAGATAATTTTGAAAGCGCGAATGCATACAATAAAATAGAATCCTTTTCTTGCAATGCTTGAAGTGGTTCTTCAGTTGGTTTTATGCCAGCTTTTAATTGGTTAAAAATTATATTAATAGAGGTTGTATTTTGCATTATTGCATTAAATTTTTTATTAAGCTGTGTAATATTACTTAAGTCATTGCCTATTTCATTTAAATTACTTGATGAAGCTAAGTAAGAAAGAATTTCTTGATGCAATTCTATTGGAAGATTTTCAAAATAGTTTTTGTCGTCAGCAATATCCATGCCAAAAGTAAATGACATGTGGTTATAGAGTAAAATGGTATTTATAATAATGAAATAATTTATCATTTTCATGTAATTCCTTATTTTTTTATTAAATAATACCAAGCACTCAATCCAATAGCGGCAAACAATGAGGTGCCAAAAAAAACCCATTTAATAAACGCTTTTGCCAGCTATAGCCTATTTTTTCATCAATGAATGAATTTACTTCATTATTAATCCACTGAATCGCATTTTTTTTTCTTGAGTTTTCTGTTGTGCTTAATAAGCTTGCATTTATATATTGCTGCGTTGGTATTATTTCATACAACTTAATTACGATGTTATAGTTTTTATCTTTATCTAAATTCAATTCATTTATATTATTCGCAATTCTTTTTTTGCATAAGTTATTATAAGTACATAAGTTAAACCAAGAGGGCTTTGGGATTTGAAGAGGCTTTATCTCAGTGTTACCTTGCTGTAGGCTGTAGCCCAGTGTGTTATTTGATTTATCTAAAAATAAATCGATTACAATTTTGTTAGCGGTATTTACGGTATTTATTTTTTCAGTTTCCATACCAGAAGCTTGCCTCAATGGTATTAGAATTAGACAAATAAACAATTTTGATGTTGATTTCATATGTTTTTAACCTTCGTTAATGTTAAACTATTTCTGTGTTAGATAACGCCATATACCATAACCAACACCAGCTAATAATGATGTTGCAAATAAACGTTTTGGCCATTGATATGAGATTTCTCTATCAATATTATGAAAAACGATACCCTTTATATATCCTTTTATTTCATGTCCAAAAAGAGGAGTTGCTGCCGGTTTGCCAATAATATGCGCAGGTTTATTGTTAATTTGTATGTTAACATTATATTTTTGATTTTTATCAATGCTTAGATGATCAAGATCAAAAAGGAATTCCTCTTTAAACCAACTTCTTTTATAGCTAAAAGGATAAAGAAAACTAGTACTTTTGGAATAAGGTACTGGGCAATTTATTCTTTCAACATGACCATTTTTTCCATTTGTTAACAGACTTCCATAAATATTTTCTTTATCTTTGAGAGTCAAATTTACACTAATAGTGTCTATACACATTAATGAAGCACCAGATACAAGAGAGAATAGGGCAAGTACAACTGTTAATCGATTAGTTTTCATGATAAACCTCCATAAAATTAATTAACTATTCATTTTTCAATAATAGCGATGTTTATATGATTGTCAATGATTAATCTCTAATTGAAAAGATGTTTGGTTTCTTATGATTTCATACTGAAATATTTTGCAAGGGTTGCCAGTGGATTAAATGGGAAATGATTTTTTAATAATTTTGAAAAAAGAAAGCCGCCACAAAAAAATATGCTAGCAAAAAATAACCATCGAAATTTGTTGATAGTGCTCATAATTTGTAATTGTACATTAATCTTTGATTTTCGATTTATTAAGCCTTGAATAATCTGATCCGTTACTTGCCTGCGATTTTTTTCAAATATATTATTGAATGCATTTGAAATATTTTTATTTTTTGAAAGAATATTTAATTGTGTTTGTAATATGGCGCTGTAAGGATTGATGTCGATATATACTATGGAATTTTCATCATTATGAGTAAATTTAATTTCTCTATTATCTACAAGTGCATTGCATTCAATTCTATCCTGTTTGGAATCTGGGTAATAGAGTAGAGAAATATTGATAATTGGTTTATAGTTATTTTCAAGTCCAACAATCGCAGCCGGTCCAATGCTTTGTAATGAAGTGTTTAAGACGAGATAAAAGATGCTAATTAGAATAAATTTTTTCATATCATTGCTAGTATAGATGTTTTATTTTTTAATATTATAACACCATTTTAAGGGTAATGTAAGCACAAAGCCATTTTTATTCTTTTGCTGAAAATTGCATTAAAAATTAATTAGTTTTTTTCTTGCTTGACAAATGCTCAAAAAATAGACATTTTTTTCCAACGGATAGCAATGATAAGTTTGAACATTTTAATCGTAAAAAGGCGGAGAAATTTTTATGCAATTTAATGAGGAGTTTGTAAAAAAAGCAGTTACTGGAGCTTCATTATTATATAAAGCATTTCCGGAAGACCACTCATTTTCTATTGATACGCGCACGCTCAAAAAGGGAGATATTTTTGTTGCATTGCAAGGAAAACAAGCTGATGGGCATAATTTTTTAGCGGAAGCACTCAAAAAAGAAGCGCATGGTTTAATTATTGCTGAGCAAAAAAAAGATTGTCTAAAAAATCTTGATAAAGAAATATTGAAAAAAAAATTAATTATTTTAGTGCCAGATACAATGCGTGCTTTAGTTGATTTAGCTACCGCATGGCGGGCACAATTTGACTACCCAGTAGTTGGTATAACTGGCTCAGTTGGCAAAACATCCACAAAAGAAACGATGAGTAATATTTTAGATTTGCATGGTGAACCCTATATTGCATCATTAGGCAATCAAAATACAATTTATGGTTTAGCGCTTAATATTTTACGAATGCGTGCACATCATAAAATTGCGATTTTTGAAATGGGAATTAGTCGCCGTGGCGAAATGGCAAAATTGACGACTATGACTAAACCAACGACTGCCATAGTTACCAATGTTGGTCATTGCCATATGGAGGGATTGGGGTCAATAATTGATATTGCGTCAGAAAAACGCGAAATTTTTAAATATTTTAAAGAAGATAGTATTGGGATCATTAATGGTGATCAACCATTATTGGCACAAGTTGCCTATACGCATCCGGTAATTAAATTTGGTTCTAAAACAACTAATCAAATTCAAGCCAGAAAAATTAATATTACGAGCACTCATACTACTTTTGTGTTAAAATTATATAAAGAGAAATATTATATTACTCTCAATAAAAACCATAATGGCCTTGTATTTAACTCATTAGCTGCTACAGCAATAGGTTATTTATTGAAAATTCCGGCTCAAACTATTCTTGATGGCATTCAAAAGCCAGTAGTTATAGCGGGCAGATTTGAAGAAAAGCCATTGAAAACAGGTAAGGGGATAATTATTAATGATTGCTATAATGCTAACCCTGAAAGCATGAAGGCTGCATTAGTGGCTTTACAAGCAATTGATACCAATGCACAAAAAGTCGCCGTTCTTGGAGATATGCTTGAATTAGGCGTGAATAGTCCGTTTTGGCATCGACAACTTGGGCGCTTCTTGCGAAAAGTACCAAGTTTGCGTAAAGTTATTTTAGTAGGCTCTATGGTTAAATGGACGCAAAAAACTATTCCGGTAAATGTGCAAATTGATATGGTTGCTTCATGGCAAGAGGCATTGGAAAAATTAAAAGGTAAACTTGATCAAGAATCAATTGTTTTAGTGAAAGGTTCATTAGGTATAGGATTAAAAAACCTTGTTGATGAGTTAGTGTAAATTATGGAAAAAGAAAAACCCTATCATATTCCCGTTCTTGTAAAAGAAGTATTGGAATATCTCGCTCCAAGGCCAGACGGCATCTATCTTGATGTTACATTTGGCGGCGGTGGGCATACGCGTGCTATTTTAGCGCATGAACCAAAATGCGAGGTAGTAGCTATGGATTGGGATTTGAGTGCGCTGGAGCGCAACGGATTGCCTTTGCAAGAAGAATTTCCTGATCGATTAACGCTTGTTTGGGGTAATTTTACGCAGCTTGATAAAAAATTAAAAAAAGTCGGGATCCATTCAGTTGATGGCATTTTAGCAGATTTTGGCACTTCGCAATTTCAACTCACTGAACGTCCTGGCTTTTCTTTTCATGCAGATACTGAGCTTGATATGCGTATGTCATCAGCGCATCAAAAAATTACAGCGGCTGATGTGGTAAATAATGCTACTGAAAAAGAATTAATTACTATTTTTAAAGAGCTTGGGGAAGAGCATCAAGCGCGTGCGATTGCACGGCTTATCGTGCAAGAGCGCAAAAAGAAGAAAATAAAAACGACAAAACAGCTAACGCAGATAATAGAGCGCATTAAAGGGCCAAAAGGCCCGAAGCGCATTCATCCTGCAACCAAAGCGTTTCAGGCTTTACGAATTTATGTCAATAAAGAACTAGAGAATATTGCCGCTTTTTTTCCTGCTGCATTGCGTGTATTAAAACCTGGTGGTAAACTGGTATGTATAAGCTTTCATTCGCTGGAAGACCGGCTTGTTAAGCAATTTTTTAAAGAATTAGCCACGCAAGCAGAACCAAAAGCAAGGCTTCTGGCCCCCAAGGCGATATCTGCCAGCCCAGAAGAGGTTGCCCAGAATTCTGCTAGCCGATCGGCAAAATTACGAGCAATAGAACTTATTTAAAAAGTGATGAATTTTATTTGACAAAATTTGTCGCTATTATTAAATTAAGACTCGTAAACAATGAAGGAGAAGGCTCCTGCTAGGAAATTCAATTGAAATATCCCTAAGGATTACTAACAATGAAAATAACTGAAGTTAAAGTGTATCCGGCTAAAGATAACGGTAGATTAAAAGCGTACGCAACGATAGTTTTTGATAACGACTTTATAGTTAGGGATTTGAAAGTTATTGAGGGAAATAAGGGATTATTTGTGTCAATGCCATCTCGCCGCCGCAAAGACGGTTCTTTTAGAGATATTGTACATCCTTTAAATTCTGAAACGCGTTCAGTGATTGAAAGACAGGTCATTGAAGAATTTGAGCGCTCAGCTGGTACGGAATAAAAAATTATGGGGCGTAGCCAAGTGGTAAGGCAATAGGTTTTGGTCCTATGATCGGAGGTTCGAATCCTTCCGCCCCAGCCAAAAAATTCTAATAATAAAAAAAGTTAAAGAATCATTCAATATTCAAGAATGGTTCTTTTTTATTTTGTGTATTCTTTTTTTACATTCTGATTATATTCTGAAAAACGCTAATAAATTGACTATTTGTATTGATTTTTGCTAATATTTAGATAAAATAGGTTTGTTTTTTTATAAAATAAATCTGGTGGGATATTTTTCTTAAAAAAAGGTGAAAAATGAAGAAGTTAATTTTTTTAATATTATTTTTTTTAGGAATTATTCAGGGTATGGAAACAGATCCTGAAATTCAAAGACAGAAAAGTAAAAAAGTTAATCAAATTATGAATTATATCACCGAAAAAATATCTTGGTTATTTGGTCCTAAGGAGATCAAAATTGAACAATTGCCGGAAGAAATTTTAATTAACATTATCCTGCAGATGCCTGGGGACAATTTAAACGAAACTATTGAAGCCATTAAGGCGCTTGCGCAAACTAACATGATATTTAACCGTTTGGTAAATGATCCAATTGCAACAAATAAGTTAATTCAATCATTAGCCGAAAAAAATAATAAACCATCATTTATAGTGGCTATTCTTATAGGAACAAAAGCAGCAAAAGAATGGTTTGATAAAAATATGACGTATGAAAATAAAATTGAGTTAATTAATGATCTACTAAAAAGTAGTGATAATTTTAATACATTCTTGACTGGTATTTATACCCTCAAAAGATGGAATTTGGCTAACTATGAGCAGGTAGTAGCATTGAGTGTTGATTTAACGAGAAAGTATGATCTAAATTATAGTACCTTTTTTAAAAGTTTGCAAGAAGTTTTTGAATCATAATTATTTTGGCCAAAAAATAGTTTTTAACAATTGAACATAGAAAAAAGAGAAAATTAAGGGAAAAAATGAAGAAATTAATATTTTTCACATCATTGATAGTTGGAGCTGTTTCATTACAGGGCATGGAAACAGATCCTGAAATGCAAAAACAAGGTGGGGTTAATCAAATTATCAATGAAATTACAGAAAAAATTTCTTGGTTATTTGGTCCAAAAGAGATCGAACTTGAAGAGTTTCCTGAAGAGATTTTAGTCAATATAATTTTACAGATGCCTGGAGGCAATTTTACTGAAACTATTGAAGCAATTAAGGATTTGAGCCAAACGAATAGAATATTTAATCGTTTAGTAAATGATCCAAAAACATTTGAAGCATTGCTGAATGCAATGGGGGAAAAATACAATATCGATCCTCTTTTGATTACGCCACTTTTTTACTCAGAAGTCGCAGGAAAATTGTATTTGAAGCTTATCTCAAAATCTAAAAAATCATTTTTCCTATCTTTAATAGAAAGCACAGATAGCAGTGCTCTTGATCTGGAGGATTATCTTGGCATAATTAGAGCTTTAATAAAAAGGGGGAGATTGTTCACTGGAGTTCCAACGGAAGCGTTAATTCGGCGTTTGAGTGAAGCGTTATATGGAAAGTGCCCTAAAAACGTTGAAGAGCAGAAAGAATGCCATAAATATATCGATGAAATACTAAAGAAGATTTTTAAACAGTATGAATAAAATTATTATTTCCAGCGGAGATTTATAATTTAAAATTAGACAATGAGGAGAAATAATGAAGAAATTAATATTTTTTATATTACTGATGATTGGTGTTATTTCATTGCAGGGTATGGAAACCGATTCTGAAATTCAAAAACAAGAGCAAGGTGAGGTTAATCAAATTATTAATTATATTACCGAAAAAATTTCTTGGTTATTTGGTCCAAAACAGATTGAACTTGAAGAGTTTCCTGAAGAGATTTTAGTCAATATAATTTTACAGATGCCCGGAGGCAATTTTACTGAAACTATCAAAGCAATTAAGGCTTTGAGCCAAACGAATAGAATATTTAATCGTTTAGTAAATGATCCAAAAACATTTGAAGCATTGCTGAATGCATTATCTGAAAAATATAATATTAATCCTATATTAGTTACAGCAGCTTTTGGTACTCAATTAGCAAAAGAATTGTTGGATGAAATTCGCTCCAAATCTAAAGAAACTGAAGTCTTAATCTTAGAAAAAAGCATAGGTGAGAGTGGTCTTGATCTTGAAGATTATTTTGGCATAATTAGAGGTTTTGTAAAATGGAGAGAACTTGTTTGGACTAAGTATGTAGATAGAACTTTGAAGGCAGCATTATATAAAAAGTGTCCGGAAAATGTTGAAGAGCAAAAAAAATGTCATGAATATATTAATGGTAAATTGTATAGTATTTTTGGGCGGATAAGAGAGGAGGAATGGGAGGAGCTTCAACCCTTGTATCCGAGATTTAGACGAATTGATATTGATTATGATAATTAAAAAAATTGACTTATTTTAATTATAATTCTGAATGAGCTGGTAATGATGTGCCGGCTCATTTTTAGTTTCTTTTTTTTTAATATTTCTATATTTAAAAAATTCTCTCTTCTTATTGTTTGATGGTATACTTTTTTTATAAAAATTACTTTTCTATTTAATTTTTTTTTTAGAAAAAGGTTGATCATGAAATATACTTTACTCCTCGGCTCAGAATCAAAATCGCGTCAAAAATTACTTCATGATGCGCGAATTCCTTTTAAAACCATAGGTCATTCGGCCGATGAAAGTGCTTGTGATTGGAATATGCCATTAAAAGAAGTATTAACGTCAATTACTTGTTCAAAGATGGAACATGTGGTGTTGCCTGTAGGTAATGAAGGAGATTATTCATTTGTATTAACCGCAGATACTATGGGATTGGATAGCAAAGGCAATATTCATGGTAAACCAATAAGTAAAGAAGATGCTATAGAAAAAATTATTGCATTACGTGGGCGAGGAAAGGTGGCAACTGCATTTTGTTTAGATAAAAAACAATTTTTAAATAATTTTTGGCAAGTACAACAAAGAATCGTACAAGTAGTAGAAACGGAATATGAATTTAATATTCCCAATGAATGGATTGAGCATTATTTACAGGAAGTGCCCGATTACATGACAATCAGTGGTGCTATTACTATTGAAGGATTTGGCGCACAATTTTTAAAATCAATTCGTGGATCCTATACCAGTATTATTGGATTACCAATGTTTGAGGTACGAGAAGCATTGCAGGCATTGGATTTTTTTAATTAAGTCGCCTTTTTTTGCTTGGTTTCCAGCGTTTTAAAATTTCTTTAAATAATACTTCTTTTGCATTAGCTTCAGGCTTTAATTCAAGTTGCGCTGATACTTTATCAAGACTCAGTTGCACGGTATCAGTATCACAACTTGATGCATCAATTTTATTAATTGAAGTCATCAGATTTTGTTGCTGTGCTTTTTTAACTGAATGCTCATTAAGTGTTTCATGTAATAACGCATCCAATAAATCGAGAAAATCGACAATACTATTTTGCACTGCTTTAGAAGAATTATTATTGTCTAAACCATCTGGTTTTACCAGTTGTTTACTCAGGCCATCATTGACTACTCGTATAATTAATTTTTTTAATGCATGAACTTCTTGATCTGTTAACCATTGTAAAAGATGTAACAATTCATAAGAGAGCTCACATTGATTATCTGAATCAAAGGAATTATTCATATAAAAACCCCTGTTTTTTCAATATTTAAATTTTTTTTAAAGAAAATGACCGTTTTTGTTATTCTTCGTAGTCAATTTCCCATGGATCAATATCAATCGGATCATGCGGTCTTTTTTTGTTTTCATGATCAAATTTTTCTGATGATTTAGCACTTTTCAATGCTAAAAGTTTTTGAGCACTTTGCCTTGCAGTTCCTTTATAAAGTTCTGATTCTTTATCAAGTTGTTCCTGTGTATTTTCAAATGCCCGATTTATTTCTTTTTGCAACTTTTTTATTTGTTTCTGTAATTTCAATACCATTTCCACACCCGCTAAGTTTATACCAAGCTCGTGGGTTAAATAGATTACTTGTTCAAGCATATCAACATCTTCTTCAGAAAATAACCGAGTGTTTCCTTCAGTACGTTTTGGCGCTATAAGCCCTTCTTTTTCATAGAGCCTAATAGTTTGCTGATGCACTGAAAACATTTTTGCAACCGCAGAAATCGAAAAATAACCCTTTTTTCTTTTCATAAAGCAACTCCGGCTTCTTTTCCTTCATGATAATTAGATTTAGTTGATAAAGTATAATAATTTTTATATTTCTTAGAGTATACTATGAAATTTGGAAGATTGACAGAAAGTACTTTACAAAAAAAACGGCTAGTTTTATCTTGTTTAGCACATTTTTGACTGTTTTCCCCCGAAAATCCCTTTGTAGGTCTAACAAAAAGAAAAAGTTATTAATTGTTGTATTTACTTGTCATAGAAGGGTAAATTGAGGGGTAAATTAGGCAATATTGGGAGTGATTAATGAAAATATGGTATAGAATTGCTTTTTTGGCTATAACAATGACCAATTCGTTGAAATCTGAAGACTATTCTACCCTAAGTAGAGAACTTAACGGTTTGTTGCACAATTTAACTGTTCTTACCAACTATCTTGCAATAGTCAAGCCAAAGAGTTTTGGTCTCACAAAAGAACAAATTGCGCAGTTTTCTCCAGAGCAGATAAAACAATCAGATGATTATCTTATCAAGTTGCTTAAATCTTTTGGAAAACCACAGGCAAATACTTTTTATCAATTAAAAAATGCATTGTTAAATAAATGTGAAAGATTATCTAGGCAAGGAGCGTATGATCAAGAATTTAGATTTGCGCAAGCTCATGATCCAAAGGAGTTGACAGAAAGAATTGATGATTTTATTCGTAGTCGATTAGACCCTATAAGAACACCAATCAATGATTATCTAAACACTATAAATAAACAAATACAAAATGGTTCGATTCAAAAAGACTTTATTGCTTTATTTAAGCCGTGGGTTTTAGGGTCTTTTGCAGATTTTGAAAATTTATTAATAGAAGATGGCAAACAGTTAATTATTAATTTTGCTGCGGCAATAAGATATGAAACTAAATTAGATATTCGTCGTCTTATACCTAAAAATAATCTGCAAGCGATAGGATCAGATAATCAATTTGTAAAAGCTTTTACAAGCGATCCAAAAGAGAAAATAGCTTTAATTGATCGATTAAATTTATTACGAATTAATCCAAAATACCTTAAGTTTGAACAATTGCATGAAGATTTAAAAAAATCTGGACCTATAGAAATTCCAACAATCGATGAGGCAAAAAAGGGAGCGAAATTAAATGTTGGTATTATGCAGGTATTCAAAAAAGCGTTAGAAATCGAACTATCTACTCAAGGGTTTATAAGAAAAAAAATAGCACCAGAGATGTTCACCAATGAATATTTACAACATTATATGTTTGATTCTAATCGATTTGCGCCAGTGCGAGACGAATTATCACGATATTTAGGTGTTCCCATAGTAAGACCAACAGAAGTTGAAAGACAAGATTTTATCTCATATCTCGAAAAATTATTAAAGAATGAAATTTATATAACAAAATGGAAAGATCTTACTAAAGAAAAAATAAAGTTAATCATTAATTATAATGATATCATTAACTTTTTTACCGCAGTTGCAACCATACCATTAGCAAGCAAAACAAATTTAAGTTGGCAATATATTCGAAAAAAAACAAATCAATCCTTTGATCAACAGGCATTAAAACAGCTTGTAAGTAAATTAAAAATATTGAAGCCGGGAGATTTGGCCCGTGAGATTGATGCATTAATTGAAAGAAAAATGATACCGGTATATTTTTTATTATCGCCTGAAGCAATTAAAAAATTGCAAGATTTACAGGAAGATTTAAAGGATATATCGCTAGGTGATTTGCAAGAGACACGCAAAAAATTAAATGAAGTAATCAAAAAATATTGGATTGCATTATATAGTGAATTTGCTTTAACTTTAGAAACACTGCCAATAGATCAAGAGGCTTGGAATTTATATCAAACCATCAATAGCATTGAGAGATAATAACGATGAATGTAAAACCAAATTATATTGTTATTCCCACGATTCTCATAATTATTTCAATATTTGGTCAACTTTTTAGCCAAGCAGGTATGCGCTGGTATTTTACCCTTAAACTTCCCATATTTACACCTCACGCAATTGTTTTTTCATTAGTATGGAAAATTATTTATGTGATGCTTGGTGCTGCCTTGCTTATCATTTGGAATAAATTTCCACGTACCGGTCGCTTTTATAGTATTATATTTACTTTTATTATAAACAGCATACTTAATATGGCGTGGACTTATTTCTTTTTTTATAAGCATATGATTGGTTTATCAATATTTAATGCTTTGCTGCTAGTACTTTCTACTTATGTCTTAATATTAATTATTTGGCCAATGTCACGGCTTACTGCAAGTTTATTAATACCGTATGCTCTTTGGCTTACTTTTGCCGTGTATTTGAATATTGGCGTGTGGCTTTTAAATTAAACATTAAATTTGATATTAATAATATCACCATCTTTAACAATATAATCTTGCCCTTCAGTGCGTAATTTTCCGGCAGTTTTAATAGCCGATTCACTTTTGAGTGCAAAAAGATCGGCACAATTAAATACATCAGCGCATATGAAACCGCGCTGTAAATCGGAATGAATTTCACCAGCCGCTTCCCGCACTTTCATGCCTTTTTTTATAGGCCAAGCATGAATTTCGCGTGGCCCGCAGGTAAAGAAAGTAATCAAGCCAAGATTATCATAAGTACTTTTAATGATTTTATTTAACCCTCGTTCTTTTAGGCCAAACATACTCATTGCTTCTTGCGCATCTTCATCAGAAAGTTGCGATAATTCTGATTCCAGTTTAGCACTAATTGGAATAACACGCTCCGAACCAAATGTATTGATTAAAGCTTGATAGTATTGGTTATTTCGATAGGCATCTTGATCAATTTCAGATTCAGCTATATTTGCAATTATCAAGAAGTTTTTAGCTGAAAGTAATGAAACTGTTTCAATGTCGGAATTTTGCACTAATGTGCGTACGAGCGATGCATCAGCTTTATTTAATGCATCTTTAATTTTTTCGAGCAATTCAATTTCTGCTGCGAGTAACTTTAATTCAGCCGGCTTATTTTTTGCTGATTTTTGTAATTGTTGAATTTTTTCAACACGTTTTTCTACACTCTCCAAATCTTTGAGCATCAATTCAGAAATAATGATTTCATAATCAGATACTGGATCTATCGAAACACCAGATAGCGTTATATCAGGATCTTCAAAACACCGTAATACATGTAAAATAAGATCTACTTCACGGATATGGCTTAAAAATTTATTTCCTAACCCTTCTCCAGAAGCGGCTCCTTTGACCAAGCCAGCGATATCCACAAAACTAACGGTCGCGGGAATTGTTTTTTGGCTGTTATATATTTTTTTCAGTTTTTCAATGCGTTCATCAGGTACTTCAGTGATAGCAAGATGCGGTTCAATGGTGCAAAATGGATAATTTTCTGCAGGGACGGATGATTTGGTTAAGGCATTAAATAGCGTTGATTTTCCAACATTTGGTAACCCAACTAAACCTGCTTTGATGCTCATTTTAAAAATTTCCTTATATATTAAACTTTTTTCTTTAATTTCTTTAGTCTGCTCCAATTTTTCTTTTCTGCAAACCCTCATTGTTGATTTTTTATATTTGTATTTCTTATTATATTAAAGAGAAAGAAAAAGTCCAGACGAGACTTTTTCAAAGGGTGGAAAATAAGGAAGATTTAATGAAACGATATTTGGTTTTAACGTTTATTTCTACGGTGTTTTTTTCTTCATTATTTGCGCCCATTGAAGAATGGCATCCAATTGAAGAACCAAAGCCTGAAAATATAGATACATTATCAAGAGAAATTACTGAAGAAAAGCAGCGATTAGAAGAAGAAAAAAGTGAAGCCGAAAGGCGTTTAAAGCAAGCAGAAAAAGAAAAAAACGAACAAGAAATTCGCAAAGTAGAAGAAACATTAAAAGAGACCGATTTAAAGCTCAATCGTGTAGCGTATGATCAGTGGACAGTGAGAATAAAAGATTATCAGGATGAACTTGAAAAAACATCAGATCCTGCGATACAAAAAAGGATGAAAAATGAAATTAAAGATGCTGAAGAACAACGAGAAGCAGTTGCTGAACGTATCAAATCGCTTTCTCAAGATTTAAAAGTCAGTTATGAACCGATTGTTTCAGGTGTTGAAAAATGGGAAGAGGAAACAAGAAAAACATTAAAAAATAAACTTCAAAAAGAGGAATTTGAAGAAGAAGAAATGAGGACATTTTTTCAGGAAAAATTTGCTGAGATTAAGGAAAATTATCCTGATTATTCTACTCAAAAAGAGGTTTTGCAAAAATTAATTGGTATTATAGACGAGCAAGTCGGTAGTTTTTCGATAATTAATGATATTCAAGCTCGTATTAATCAAATTGAAAAATTTCAAAAAAACCTACCACCAAAGCTACCCGGAAACAAATTAGTTGAGCGATTAAAATTATATGAAAAATTACCAAGTGATCAAATTGAATTGCTAAATAAAGAATTTTTAAATATTAACGATATTAAAGATAATGAAGAAGCAGAAAAAGCATTAGAAGAAATGCTTGGTGCTATCAAGCGCTATGGTTTAGAAGTAGACCGTTCTTTCAGAGAAACAATTCAGGAACGAATAAATATTTTAAAAACTGAGGAAAAGCCAGTAGATCCTGAAATACAACAAGCAGAGGAACAATATGGTATTTTTTCTCAAGCGCTTGGTAGTGCAACTGAATTTGTAAGTAGGTTTATTCCTGAATCGATAAAAGAAGGAATTAGTGTTGCTATTGATGCAACATCCAAGTTGTTAGAATTTACAGCAAAAGATATAGAGAATGGTGTTATCAATGCAATTGAGCAGGCACCAAATATTTTCAAAGACATTTTTGAAAATATCGGATTGGCAGGAGAAGAGGCAAGAAAATATGCAATCACTGCACAAAAATATGCAGAAGTAATGGGACATGCGCCAGAAACATTAGAAATTATCTTGTCTGCAGCTGATAAAACCAATTTTGCTATTGCGCAGATTGAGCCTGTTTTGCGAGCTCTTCCTATTGAAAAAGCACAAGAGGTCGCCAGGCAATTATTAAAAGCGCAAGAAACTATTGAAAAAATAAAAGGTGAGAAAGCTAACTTAGAAAAAATAGCAAAAGGTGTTAAAGGAGCAGCCCCATTTATTAGTAATGTTGGAGAAATAGGCGAACGCATCGGTGGATTTTTGGTTAAAACAACGCAAGGACTTACCAAAGGAAAAGAGATAATTCGGCAAGCACAAGCGGAAGAATTTAATAGAGATTTAAAAAATGCTGAAGCATTGATAGAACAAGAACGATATAACATTATGTCTCAACCAAGCATGAGTAAATTTAGAAAAGCGGTAGAGCCTTTAGTTAATTTAGGTCGACGCATAGGAGCTTGGTTCAGAGAAAAAGTTTATGGCACTTATAAAAGTAGATTAGAAAAAGCAAATCAGAATTACACTAATACGCGAACGGAATATTTACAAACATTAGGTTTTGATGAATCTGAAATTAGAACAGGTCCAAGTGAGCAAGAAATAAAAAATAAATTGAATGAAGCGCTTAAAGATGAAGTCAACAAAAAGCAAATCACCGTATTAACTCGACGATTAGCACAACATACTTCAGATTTAGCACAAGTTTATAAAGAATATACCGATCAGTTAAATAGTGTACATGCAAACTATGAATTTTTAGTAAAAGGGTGGAATACTGCGGTTACACAAGATCCAACAACAATGAGCGCGTTTACCAATACTCTTTTTGATATGCGGGCACAAAAATTTGCATATTTAGATGCAATTCAGCAGGGCATAAAACTACTTAATGAAGAAATTAATAGCGTGGTTACGCCAACTGATCCATTGAAAGATCTTACTGATACCTTTGCCCAATCATTAAGTAAAATGGCTAACAATGAAATGATAAGTACTATTGAAGCTTATGAAAAAGAGATTAATGAAATTTCAGATAATATCGATCTTCATAAAAAAATAGTTGAAAATTTTTTAAAAGTGCAACAAGAATTCCCACCGCCGGGATAAAGAAAGAAATTATGAAAAACCAATTATTTTTTTTGTTTTTATTTAATTTGAGCGGCGTAGTTTTTGCTTTTGAAAGAAGCATTGAAGTTAAGCCATTTGAACCAAAAGAAGAAATTAAAGAACCAACAAGCTCATTAGAAGCAAAAAATCTTGCAGAACGTTTAAAAGAGACACAAGAAGAGGCTCGTAAAACAAGAGAGCAAATTGATGAAGCAAAAAGTCAGTTGGAACAGAAAGAAATATTAAATATTTCTGAAAAAGAAATAGAAGAATTACAAAAACAACTTGAGCAAAATAAAAAGTTAGCCAAAGCATATGAAAAAAAAGCAAAAGCAGAACAAGATATTTTAAAAAAACCTGAAATAAAAAAATTATTAAAAGAATATGAAGAACAATTAGCTGAGCAAGAAGAACCAGCATATGAAGTTCCTTTGGGTGAGTCGCTAGAAGAATTTGAAAAATCATTTCAACAAGGAACACAAAATAAATCGGCCGAACAAATCAATCTATTGCGCAATGGAATCGAAACTTCTGTTGATATTGATGTTATAAATGAAAGTTTAAATAAAACGAGAAATATAAATGAAAAATATAAAATTATTGATGAAAAGCAAGAACAATTAAAAGAAATAAAAGAGCTGGTTGATGGAGAATTGCAAAAAGTTGCTACTGATCCATCAATTTCGCAAAATTATAAAATTGCTTTACATGATTTAAGAACAACTATTACTGAAAAACTTGAAGAATTGAATATTTTAAATCTACAACTTGATGAACAACAGCTTGGTTTTATTGCTCGTATTGCACGAAATTTAAAAGATTGGTTTGACCGTACTTTTGATTTTCATAAAGAATCAGTTAAAAAACGATCAATTGAAGACGAGTTAGCACTTATGAAAGAAAAACAAAAAGATATTGAGCAAGTTAATAGATTATATTCGGATATACAACAATTACAAAATAACGCTGCAGGATTAGTGAAAACTATAAATCTGGATATTCAACAACCAGCGGTAATAAAACAAAGTTTTAATAAACATAGAAATGAAGCAAATAAAGTTTTAAAAGAGCTCAACATTTTAGAAAAAAAAGCATCTGCATATGAGCCCATTATTGAAGATGCCTATACTGATTTGCAAGAATTGACTGGTCATTTTCAAGCAAAAGCGGAGCGCTACAAAGAAAAGGAATATCCAACTTTATTTGATAAATTATTTAAAAAATATCAAATTGAGCTGGAAGAAGAATATGCGCCTGATCAGGTATATCAGGCTCTTGGCTTTGATCCCGGCATTGATCCTAAAACAATATCGCAAGAAGAGATATTGCAAGCAAGTGAGCAGCTTCAGGAAGCATTTCGTGGAATTGTAAGAGGAAAAGCTGCAAGAAATGCGGGAGTACTTTTAAGAGATTCAATTGCGCGTGAGACATATGATACTTTCTTAAAAGATTATCGTTCGCTAAAGCAAAAAGGCATGGATCCAAGTAAAACAAATGAAGCAGCTACCCGTTATCTAAATCAAGATGGTGAACTATCTAAATTACAGATATCCGAAAGTCTGCATAATAAAATAATAAATGAAGCATTACCGTTATTGATTGGTGAAGCTTTACCAGATGCAGGTGTTTTGCGCGCTCAGAATGGAAAGTTTCCGCTTATTAGAGTAATTAGTCAAGTTCAAGAAGCATTATCCAATGCACTGGAAAATGCTCAAAAAACTATTCAAAAAATACCCCAGGAAGGGCCACCAGGGTTTTAAAAGGAGAAAGTATGCAATATTTTAAATATATACGAATTTTATTAATCTTAATTTTTAATATTTGTGCAGCAGAAATTGCTTTACCCGAAGCAAGTATGCCTCAAACATCCGAAGAAGTATATAGTTTATACATATGGTATCAATCGATGGGTCAAGATATTGAAAGTATTAAGGATATTCTTGAAAAAAAAGAACAATTACTGCAGGCGCAAAATTTATCAGCAGCAGAAGAAAAGAAAATTGTAACCCAAATTAAATCTTATAAAGAAATCATAGAGAAATATCAAAAAACAGAACAATTTCTTAAACAACCCGAGATTCAATCAAAGATTCATGAGTTTACAATGCGTACCTCAGCATTACAAGAGCTAGAAAATATTGAAAAAGAAATTTTCAACCCTTTAAGGCAAGCACTTTTAGTTCAAGATAGTGTAATTGTGGAAGGTTTATTTAATGAATTTAAAAAAAGATTAATGCATGAAAATATGAGTAAAGAACTTGCATCACTGCCTTCTTTAAATGCAAAAATTAATTATATCAAGGCTATGCGTATTCCATTACATACCGCTCAAGAAATTGTAATACCTTATATTGAATTGATGAAAACGGAAGAATTTAACTCTGATTTTATTAAAATTGTTCAAAAATTTAATCAATATATCGATCAACAATTAGCGCAATTAGATCAAAATACGGTTAATTTATATAAAAAAGAAATAGCGCCAAGAACAAAAGTATCACCGTCTTTTTCTTCAAAAAAACAGTTTGCAGAATTTCAACAGATAGTTAAAAAAATCAAAAAAGAAATTGCCCCGAGTTTAAAATTGATTGAAGAACTTGAAAATTTAGAAAATAAAGCAGAACAAGGCGATAATAAATCGTATATAAAAAGAAGATTGCAAATAATACAAACTCATTTTGATAAAAAGAAAATAGAACAGCTAAGAGATATAAATAATAATTTGCAAAAATTAACCGGTAATTTGCTTGCATTAACAAAGCGTTATAAAGGAAAGTATCCTACTTTATTTGATAGTCAATATGAAGAATATCAAGCAGAGTTTAAAGGCAGCGATTTTAATGCTTTCCAAGCATATCAAGCATTAGGATTAGACCCAAAAGAAAACCCTGAACATATAACACAAGAACAAATCGATAAAGCTTATGAATTGCAAAGAAAACAATTAAAGCAAACTGATAAGAATTGGCTAGCGGCTCGTAATGCTTCAACTATTTTACGAGATCAGATTGGTAAGCAAACATATGATGCTTTTTTAACAGATCATTTTATGTTAAGAAAATTAGGCATTGATTCTATTAATGCAAAAAGTAAGCCAGTAGAACAATTTTTGAACACCAATAGCGCTTTAGCACAATTACAAATTACTAAAGATATGCATGATCGAATACTTCAGTTCTACCCGGAAGTGAATGAACTCTTTAGTAAAGTTGGTTCGGCACTGAATATAATTGAAACTTTGCCGCAACAAATAGAGAATATTGAAACTTTATTACAGTAAAAATATTGATTTATATGTTTTGTATTTGTTATTACTTATTGCATTGATGTAATTTTTTTATATGATTGCTAAGTAGTAGTATTATTATTTCCAAAAAAAGGAGAAGAATTATGACAAACATGACAGGTACACCTGCAGTACATACGTTACACCATGTGCTGACTTTTATCACAGCATTGGGGTGCATTCATATTGGTGCAATGGCACTTGGCTATAATATTTTAGATATGGGTTTTTTAATGCCTATATCAATGTGGATTGAATATTTCTTTGGTATTTGTGGTCTTATCAGCCTTGCATTAGTAGTTTTCCATGGTACATTTTGTCATTGTATGCATTGCGAAAAAGTAAAATAAGTATTACTTGCAAAAAAGCCTGGTCTTTGCCAGGCTTTTTTTGTTATTGCGCTATTAATAACTTTTATTAACATGATAATATATTATTGATACATATCATTATCATGTTAATAAAAGGATATCCCATGATATTAATTCTGTTACTGTATGCATTGTGTGCAAGTAGTTTTACCATATCAAAAGCGGTACTTGCATATAGTGCACCTATATTTTTTGTTGCAATTCGTATGATAGTGGCAGGGTTATTATTACTTGGTTTTGTTTGGTATCGCAATGCATTAATGAGCATTAGGCGTGTCTGGCAATTATTTTTACCCGTTATTTTTTTTCATATTTATTGTGCGTATGTATTTGATATTTGGTCATTACAATATATGACTTCTTTTAAATCTTCATTCTTTTTTAATTTATCGCCATTTATAACGGCACTTCTTTCTTATTTTTATTTGAATGAACGTTTAACTATTAAAAAATGGATTGGTCTTATCATAGGATTTGTGGGATTAATGCCAATGCTGTTAAAAGATGCACCTTCTGAACAGCTATTTGGCGAAGTTTTAAATATTTCAATCCCAGAGATTTTTTTACTAATCGGAATTATTTCTTCGTGTATTGGTTGGATAAGTATGAAGCGATTATTGCCTTATGGTTATTCACCTTTATTAATTAATGGAATCGGTATGTTTTATGGAGGTTTATTGGCATTAGGTACTTCTGCTATCGCAGAAAATTGGTTTGTAACACCACCAGTCAAAGAGTTAATACCCTTTTTAGGCCTAACTGCTCTTATTATAGTTGTATGCAATTTTATTTTTTATAATTTATATGGCTATGCGCTTCATAAATATTCACCAACTTTTTTATCTTTCGCCGGTTTTACCTGTCCATTATTTACTGCATTATTTGGGATGATTTTTTTAAACGAACAAGTAACATGGCATTTTGTAGTTGCTTCTGTTGTAGTGTTTATTGGTTTATATCTTTTTTATAGCGATGAATTGCAAACATCTCGATTTTAAACCTAATGAATATTTTTTCACTTGAAATAAAAGCCATAAAAAGTTTCCTTTATAATTTGGCATAATTTATTATAAAGTTTTTTATTTGCTATATTAATAAAAAAAACAATAATAACTAATCGAGGTATATTTTGTGAGAATTATAGTAGGGTCCATGGTTTTTATTTTTTTAATAATAAATGCAATTGAATATGGTCAAATACCAAAAAAACCAAACAGTTATGAGCCAATATCTTTGCGTGGCTTATCAGCAAAAAAAATAATACTTTTTTTAAAAGATAAGGTAATTTTTCAAGAAAATATCAATAATTTACCCCATGAATCAAAATTATTAATTAGCACTTTAGAGAAATACCCTACGATAATTGCATTAGAAAAAGCTTTTTTTGCAAGTCCTCTTGATATATCATTTTTAAATGTTATTAAATGCTTTGGTATTGAAAATTCCTATGATGATTGTGGAAAAACAATTTTAAGTAATAAGATTTTGAACCGTAAGAATAATGATGTCAGTTTTTTAATTGATAATGATTTTGATATTAATTTTCCTGATGCTGATGGCACTACTCCTTTAATGCATGCCGTAGAAACTGGTCAAAAAAAAATAGTAAAAATGTTGTTGCAGCGAGGAGCAAATGTTAATATCCAAAATATGCTTGGATTTACTGCATTAATGCGTGGAATTCTTAACAATCAATATGATATTATAAGAATTCTTTTGCAAAAAGGTGCTGACATTAATTTTAAAAGTTGGGCTGATCAAACAGCACTCTCTTTGGCGCAAGATTTTTGCCAGAAAAAAACTGAAAAACTATTACTACAATATGGAGCTCATCAATGATTTTTTTTAAAAACAATAATTGTTTTTATTTGTACGTACTAAGCTTTATGGCAGGAAACTCTCTTTTTGCAATGAAAATTCAATCGTTGAAAGATTTAACATTTGTCCGAGTGGCTCAATATATAGATAAACAGATTTTGGATGTTAAGACGTTAGAGGTAATACCCAATGAATTGAGTTATGATATTTCTTTGAATTTATTGAATTTTCAAAGGAAAAAGGAAATTACTCCCTTAATATATTGGACACAAGAAAATAAAATTGATTTAGTAAAAAAAATAATTCAATTTGATGCCCAAAGTATTAACAGAAGAACGTCAGATAAACTTTCTGCATTTGATTATGCGGTTATAAATCGAGATTATAAAATTGCAGATTTATTGATAGAATTTGGTGCAGAAATTGAAGATTCAAATAAAAATAATCAGTATCCATTAATTCTATATTTACTAAATTATTTACCAAATGAAGATAGAATTAAGATTGAAGACTTACTAGAAAAAATACAGTATTTATATGAAAAAGGCGCATCAATCAAACGCTTTAATAAATATGGAAATGACGCTCTGCGCTATGCAATTCAACAGAAAATATGCGATGTTGCAGAATTTTTAATCAATAAAGAGGTAGATATTCATATTCCTAATCATGGCGGATATACCCCATTAATGTTGGCTGCTGGATCTGGTGTATTGCCAATAATTAAAATTTTAATAGAAAAGGGAGCTGAAATTAACAAGCGCATGAATAATACTAAAAGTTATACTGCGCTTATGATTGCCATTAAAAATGGATGGTTAGAGTGCGTTAAAGAATTGTTAAATTATGACGCTGATGCAACATTATTAGATAATCAAGGAAATTCGCCAATAGTGCTTGCCGCAAAAAAGGGTAGATACGATATTGTTGCGTATTTTTTAGAACAAGATCATGATCCAAATTTAACAAATAATAATGCTGATACAGGATTAATGTATGCATCACAAAAAAATTATCATCGGATAGTAGAATTGTTATTAAAAAATAATGCCGATGTAAGTAAAAGAAATAATCAAGGGAAAACGGCATTTTTATTGGCAATAGACAATGGTTCGTATGAATCGGCCGAATGCCTTATTGAATATGGAGCTGATGTCAATGAATGTGATGCATTAGGCAATACACCTTTGACTATTGCTGTTTTTAATGCAAAAATTCCAATAGTCAATTTATTGATTGAAGCAAAAGCAAATATTAATGAACAAGATTCGGAAGGCTATACCGCACTTGAATATGCAAGAGAAAACGGTCTTTCTGCAATTGAACAGATTTTATTAAAAGCCGGAGCCCAAGCAAATATAGAAGATTATGAGGATAGTGAATAAGATTAACGCTGAATGAATATGCTCAAATAATCAAACGATTAAAATCTTTCGAAGTTCTATAGCAATTGTCTTGATTTATTCAATTTGACAAAAACACAAATTTTTAATACACTAAAATACATCAGGTCTATCATCTTTCTGTAATTTTAACTTTAAAATTTGAAACAAATATTATGAAAAAATGTATTCTTTTCATTGCAGCCTTAAATTTGATTTATAGTGTTCATAGTTCTATCGCTATGGAAAATGATCCTTTTAATTTTAAGATTGCAGAGAAAAAGAGTGATATCTTATATATTGATCATGCATTAAAAATTACTGATCCTCAAAAACTTAACAAAATGTATGTTCGTTCTAATGGCAAAACGCCATTGCACTTAGCAATTCAATGTCAGAAAAAAACAAGTACTACCACGCTTATTGAAAATGGTGCAGATGTAAATAAAACAGACAAAGAAGATTTAACGCCATTAATGTACGCCATCAAGAGTAAAGATTTGTTATTAGTGAAGGAATTAATAAAAGCAGGAGCTGATGTTTCTAAAAGAACTGCAAAAGGAAACTGCTTAAATTATCTGTATAGTCTAAAGAAAGATGTTGGTTTGCCTGTTGAATTAAAAGGTATAGAAGATTATCTTTATTATAGGTTGCGTGTGTCTGTTACAAAAAGATTGGTTAAAGCAATTTTAATAGCAACCATGCTTTACTCGATCTACTCGATCACTAATTATCTTTTTAAGAGGTTTGTATAGACATGAAAAAACCCCGGTTAAAACCGGGGTTTTTTATTAGTAGCGATTATTTCTTTGTGAACGGAAACCGCCGCCGCCGCCGCCACCACCATGGGATGGACGCGGACGACTTTCTTTAGCATTAGCAGTGCTAACACGTAAGCGTCTTCCGTCAATTTCTTTGCCATCTAATTGCGCGATAGCTTCTTGCGCTTGTTCTTTTGAACCCATTTCAACAAATCCAAAACCTTTTGAGTTCCCGGTAAATTTGTCAGTTACTACTTTAGCAGAAACTACTTCGCCATAAGCTGCAAATAATTCTCTTAATTGATCTTCGGTTACCGAGTACGATAAATTTCCTACGTAAATATTCATTTTTCAGTTCTTCTTAAAAAAAATACATAAAATACATTAACACAAAATAGCACTTTTTCTCCTGCTACACAGATCCTTTCGTAAGATACAGGTTACACTTTACTTAACCAGTATATCACATTTTATAAAAAATGAAGAATAGTTCTTAGCAGAATATAGAGCGAGTTTGTAGAAAATACGTAAAAAGACATAATTGCCAGAAATAAAGCCATTAAGCCTACAGGGACAATTTGGCATATTTAACCCAAATCACATCAATAGCTGCATCGCGTGGGTTATTGATTTTATGGTAATAGGCAAAATTGTGTCAATTGCAGCAATTTTGTTCATTTTATCATTTAACTGTTTTATCTTTATTTAGTTCTTTAGTAAGATTTGTATACATTTTTTACCAGTGAGGAAAACATGCGAAAAATAGCGATTATTAACCAAAAAGGGGGGAGCGGCAAAACCACTACCACTGTAAATTTGGCGGCTAGTCTTGCTGAAAAAAAGCGTCGGGTGCTTTTAATAGATTTAGATCCGCAAGCATCAAGTACTATGTGGTATGGTTTGGCTAAAGACTTAAAGGGCATCTATCCAATATTTACTGAAAATGAGGATATTGGCAGCGTTGTTGTTAATACCGAATATGCGGATATTGATGTAATTCCAGCCTCATCATGGCTCATTGGGCTTGATAAGCGTTTAGCGCAAGAAGTTGGCGCTGAAACTATTTTAAAGCACAAACTTGATGAGGATGTGCTCAAAAAATATGATTATATTTTGATAGATTGCCCGCCAACCTTGGGTATTTTGACGGTTAATGCACTATGTGCAGTTGATGAGATTATTGTACCTGTTGAGGCTCGGTATATGGCTTTAAGTGGTCTTGTGCAATTGCTTGAAACCATCAATGTTATCAAAAAACGATTAAATCCTAATCTTAAAATTGCCGGTATTTTGCCATGTCGTGTAGACGGCAGAACAAAACATGCCAAAGAAGTAGTTGCTGAATTGCAAAAGAACTTTAAAGGAATGCTTTATGAAACAGCTATTAGAGAAAATATTCGCTTATCTGAGGCGCCATCATTTTCAAAGCCAATAACGGTATATGATAAAAATAGTAATGGAGCATGCGATTATCGTGCATTTGCCAAAGAAGTAGTTAAACAAGAATTATCCTGAAGGAGAAATTATGGAAAAGAAAAAAACAATGGGAAATAACCCATTAGAAGCGTATTTGACTACGCAAATTCAAGAAAAAGCCGAAGAAAAGGTTGCTTTAGCGCCAATAGCCAAAAAAAAGGAGCGGATCACCATACATTTGCCAGTAGATTTAATTGATCAGGTAAAAAATGTAGTGTATTGGGAGCCGGGATTAACTTTAACCGGATTTGCTGAATATGCTTTTGAGCAAGCACTCAAAGAGCAAGAAGGCCGTCGTGGAGAACCTTATCCAGAGCGGAAAGAAAAATCACTTAAAAGTGGTCGTCCTATGAGCTGAAATTATAAAGAGCCATTTTTGGCTCTTTATTTACTAAAAATTGCTAAAAATTGTTTGGGATGGCTAGTTTTTATATGCCTATAGAGAGTATTTTTGTGTTGAGCGGTACGGCATACACTACAATGAGGAATGGCGCTTGATATAGAAGGTTGTTTTTTTGTTGTTTTTGCAAGTTTTATATATTTTTTTGAGGCAATTGATAACAAACATTTTAGTTTTTTATTAGGATAGGAACTTGGGTTTTTATTATTGAGTGATATAGTTTTATTTTCCATAGCAAATTGAGGCAAGACAAATAGAACAGCGCCAAAAAGAGTTAAAAATATTTTTTTTAGCATAATTTTTCCTCAGTGATGAAATAAATTATCAAGACAGTGGTAGATTATAACAGGCGATTTTAAAAGTAAAATTAAAACCTATCTTTTTTATTTGTAATTTTTTGATAATAAGGTAGTATTATGAGCACTATTACTTATAAATCTAAATTACACGGAGAATTTTATGATAAATAATCGTCTTTTTTCTTTGCTAATATTGAGCGGTATGATGATATCTCTAACCTGTAAGGCTACTGAGGAAATATGTTCTGTTTCGCTTGAAAATGCTACCCAAGAATTAATTCCTCTGGTTATTGAGATTAAGAAATTTAATAAAAAAACAGAAATACAAAAAATTTCATTGGGTTCGGGTGCTTTGCATAAGGTTGAATTGAGAATTCAAACAAACACAGGAGCAAAAGATTCAATTCAGAAAATTTTTATTGGGAAGCAATTGATATTGTCGAGCTCTGTTTCTATTGAACCACAATCTAGAAGCGAAAAGACGAATGGTTTTAGCGGAAAAGAATATTATAAATATAAATTGGAAAAACGAGCTATTGAAAAGAGAGAAAATACTTTTGATAAGTTTTTAGGTTTATTTAGAAAATCTAGTAGCAATCCTGGTTTTAACTATGGAATAACAAGAACAAGAGTAACTGTCGGTTAAATTTTTTCTCAAATTTAAAAAAATTGCCCCCCAATTAAAAAAGTGAGGGCAATTTTTTTTGTCTTCTTATATAACTAAAGCAAATAACAATTGAATATTCAGATAGAATATTGCTATTATTGGTAATGATGGCATCAAACAAGAATAAGAAAATACATTTGTTGCCAACTATACAAAAAGGCCTTTTTTGGGATGTTTTTGCATGAATTGCGAAATTGGCCGTAAGTATTTCAGAATAAAAATAGGGGTAGAAAGTATGAAATTTTCCATCAAAATTATAGTCCTGATATTTGTTTGTAGCGTTTATTCTTCTCTTGAATTTGCAAAAGCAGGTCATTGGACCTTTGTAAATAAAACAGGCATCGATCTTTATCTAGTTACTGCCAGAGTAAAACCTGGAAAATCTTTGTCATCTCGAGCCATAAGAGGTTCTCAGCTTGGATTTTTTCTGAGTAAAGATCAAGATTCGATTGGTTCAAGAGCAGAAGTGGATACTTATGGAGATGAATGTATAAGAATTAATATTAGATATAGTTTTTCTGAAATTCGTTGTGAGCCAGGAACTTATGAGATTATTAAAGATGCATTTCACGGGTTTCAAATAACTAAAAAATAATACTTGTTTTATGAGGGAAGTTGAACATGAAAAGATTTATTAGTTTGCTATTATTTATATTTAGTTCGCATGTTGGCTTGCAAGCTGTTGATAACTATATTTTTGTCAATCCAAATTCTCTTACAATTAGCGCTGAAATTTTTAAAGTTAAAAAAGCAGATAAAACAAGAATCAGCAAAGTCTATGATAAAGATATCGCTTATAATCAATCTATAACTATGCATGCCAAAGATGCGAGCGAATGTTTTTTAGTTATTATTTCTCTGACCAAAGTTGGTAAAAAAGAAACCAAACAAAGCTTTGTTTGTGAAGGCCCGGGTACCTATCATATAAAAATGAATGGCATGCAAAAATTGACTTTTGAGAAAAAATAATTACTAATTTTTATAAAAAGTCAATTTTTCTTATTGTTTAAAGTAATGCCTTTTTTTGGTTAAGGTTTGGAGGGTATTTTTGTGTATTGTGTAAAATCTAGTCTAAAAAAGATTGAATATCCAGATTGAATATTGTTATTATAATAATAAAAGATATAAAGTTAATGAGGCTATTTTTAGGTGATAAAAGGAGAAAATATAGTGAAAAATTTAAAATATCTCATCTTAATTGGATTAGGTGTGCTTTCATGTGGCATTAGTGCCCAGATTGCGCAATATAATTTTAAAATTACCAATGAAACTAAAGATAACTTAAAAATTTGGGTAGAAATTGGTACTGATAGGCCTGGGATTAAAGCTAAATGTAAGGGTGCATCGTTTGATTTGCAAAGCAAACAATCTCAGGTAATACCAAGAGAAGCACCTTGTCAACTTACTCAAATAAAAGTTCAGAAAATAAATGAACAAGCGCAACCACTCGAAAAAGAAGCTACAAAGCTTATGGGTGAAGGTGAGTATTATTCAGCCAGAGCGCCACAACGCATGATTTCTATTAAAAAAGGATTTAGGGTATTAGGATTAGGTAGCCAATATAAATTATCGCCATCGCCAGTAACTTATGGAGATTAAGTTTTTATTTAAAATGATTTTTTACGCCGCATGGCCAATTAATATTAATTTATAACTTTCAAAAAGATGCAAAATGGCCGCAAATTCATAAATGGCTTAAATGGAAGGGTACATGTGAAAAATTTACAAAAACAAGCAGTTTTTTTATTAACTATTATATTGTCATGTTTTTCTTTAACTAATGCTTATACTTATAATTTTCTTAATAATACGGGAGAAAAAATTTTTGTTGAAGCATGGCAGATGGGGGTGAAGCCATCGAAATTTCGACCTAGCCGTTGCACAGAAAGACAACAAGTTTTGAATAAGGAATTAAATTCTTTTGAAGCTGTAAACGCAAAAACTAGTTGGTTCTGTTGTATTGATGAAATTAGAATTAATGGGAAAAAAATAATTCGTCCTGGTGATGGGCGTTCTGTATGTCCCAGTACACATGGGCAAACGTGGCTTATAATAAAAAAGAAAGATAGTTTTGATATAATTAAATAAACAGAGATTAATTTTTGAGAAGTTTAAATTTTCAAAAGATGAAAAAATTCAAAGTAGAGCGTATAAAAAAGAAAAAATAGGGTTAAAGATGAAAAAGTTTTTTTTACTTTTAATAATTCTTTGCACAGGATCATTACTTCAGGCCAAGGGGGAAATAAAAAAATATAAATTTACTTTCAGAAATGAAACCGGAGAAAAAGGGCCATTTCCAATTTTATTTTGGTCTGGTAACAATTATCGTGAGATCAGCGAAAGAATAAGAGCATACCTTCTTCAAAAATCACGGAAAAAAAAAGATCAGCCGAATCAACGCTTTGAATTAGAGTCAACAAGATTAATCACATCTGGTAATCCGTGTATGGGTGCTGCTTTAGTAAATAAAAAGAACGAGTATGTACACGGTATTATGGACTGCGACAGCGGTAAAAAAGATAGAAAGGACTCTGTGTTGCAAAAATCGGAGAGGAATAATTATTTCTTTTCTCCAGGTATCTATCCGACTGCAAAACCAAAACGAAAATAAGCGCTTCATTATAAGGGCGCGTATATTTCGCGCCCTCTTTGAATTATTTTTAGCTAATATCAGTATCTATAGGTCCTTGGCCGGATTTATCTTTTGATTCATCTGGTTGTTGCTCTTGAGAGGCCTGTTCTGCTCCTGGAGTGCCTGATTGTTTATATAGATTTTCTGCTACTTTATACCAGGTTTGGCTCAACTCATTAGTTGCTTTTTCAAGCTCTTCAGCATTGCTTTCATGTTCTTTTAATGCAGTTTTTGCTTTTTCAATTGCTTGTTGGACATTTTGAACGTCAGTTTCAGCTAATTTATCTTTATTTTCAGTAAGCGATTTTTCGATTTCAAGAATCGAACCATCAAGGCGATTGCGTTTTTCGATTAATTCTCGCGCTTGTTTATCTTCTTGTTCGTGTGATTTAGCTTCATTGACCATGCGATCAATTTCTTCCTTCGATAAACCGCCACCTGAAGTGATAGTAATCTGTTGTTCTTTTCCGGTTGCTTTATCTTTTGCCGATACATTTACAATACCATTTGCATCGATATCAAAAGCTACTTCAACTTGTGGAACGCCACGCGGTGCTGGTGGTAATCCTTCAAGGCGGAATTGGCCAAGCATTTTGTTATCTTTAGCAAATTCACGTTCTCCTTGAAATACTCGAATATCTACGGCAGTTTGATTATTTTCTGCAGTAGAGAATACTTGCGATTTGCGTGTAGGAATAGTGGTGTTTCTCTCAATCAATTTAGTTACAACGCCACCAAGAGTTTCGATACCTAATGAAAGAGGAGTAACATCAAGAAGTAAAACATCGGTTACTTCGCCGGCAAGTACACCACCTTGAATTGCAGCGCCAACAGAAACTACCTCGTCGGGATTTACCGATTTATTGGGCTCTTTGCCAAAAAAGTCTTTTACTAATTGCTGTACTTTTGGCATCCGGGTAGAACCGCCAACTAAAATAACTTCATCAATTTTGTCTTTTGAAATTTTTGCATCGGCCATGGCTTGTTTACATGGTTCTAGCAAACGTTTAAATAAATCTGAGCATAATGATTCAAGTTTTGATCGAGATATTTTTATATTTAAATGCTTAGGGCCAGTTGCATCAGCAGTGATATATGGCAAATTTATCTCAGTTTCTTCAATAACTGAAAGTTCTTTTTTTGCTTTTTCTGCCGCTTCTTTTAGACGCTGCAAAGCCATTTTATCATTGCGTAAGTCAATGCCTTGTTCTTTTTTGAATTCATCAACTAAATAATCGATAAGTTTTTGATCAATATCGTCACCACCTAGATGTGTATCGCCATTGGTTGACTTTACTTCAATAACGCCGTCGCTAATATCTAAGATTGAGATATCAAAGGTGCCGCCACCAAAATCGAATACGGCAATAGTTCCGCTTTTCTTTTTATCTAATCCATATGCAAGTGCTGCTGCGGTTGGCTCATTGATAATTCGTTTAACTTCTAATCCTGCAATTTTGCCTGCATCCTTAGTTGCTTGACGTTGTGCATCATTAAAATGCGCAGGGACAGTAATAACCGCTTCAGTAATTTTGCCGCCAAGGTATTCTTCTGCCGTCTGTTTAATTAAACTTAATATTGCTGCTGATATTTCTTGCGGTGAATATTCTTTGCCTTGTGCCATAATACTGATATCGCCATTTGCACGCTTAACTATTTTATATGGCATATTTTTGATTTCATTAATCATTTCATCATATTTGCGGCCAACGAAGCGTTTAGCAGAATATATGGTATTTTCTGGATTAGTGACTGCTTGGCGTTTTGCGATATGGCCTACTAGGCGTTTGCCATCTTTAGTGAATGCAACGATTGAGGGAATAGTATTTGTGCCTTCTTTGCTCAGGATAACTTTTGAATTGCCACCTTCCATAAAAGACACAACTGAGTTTGTTGTCCCCAAATCGATGCCAATAATTTTTTTCATGAATATCCTTTCTGGACTGCTACGATGATAGATGTTACTATCTTAATTAATTTATCTTTATTTATTATATAAATGTAATGTCAGAAAATGTCAAGCAAAATTGTAAATTATTTGAGTGAGATACGCTCAGATTTCTAGTTTGATGTAACTAAAACTTTGAAAAAAAATTGAACCACTAGCCGGTTTTTAGCAATAATATTGTGTGAATTTTATTGTTGTTTTTTTAACTCAATATTTATCTTTGATTGTTCAAGATTTTTACCTGCCAAAGTTATTGATAATTCTATATAATAAACGAACTGTGGAGTCAATTTTTTTTGATATCTTTTGCCTGCGAAAGATAAATTAACTACTAACAGCGGAAAATATACCTGAACCATTTCAATGTTTGATGATAAAGGATATTCTTTTTCAGAATTAGTGTTAACGAATTTAACTTCGTGCGTCAAGCCATAATTCAGAATGACGTACTCTTCTTCTCTTTCTCCAACTTTTATCACTTTACCACGGCGATCGAGGCCCCATTCTGGAACCTTGGATTTTCTTTTTGATTCGCCAGTTTTTTTTAGTTTACCAAGGTCAATATCTTCTAGAGTTTTTCCCGCAGATACATTATATTGCTTTTGGCCAATATGCAATATAAAGTTTTGACCAGTTTTGTTTTCTATTTTTGCAATTTTTACCGCTTGGCCGAAGCATAGTTGTGATGCGCATGCTAATATGAGCAGTGCAATTGATTTTAACTTCATTTTATTTCCTTAATTTGCGTATGGACACTAATTTTTGAATTTTTAAGTTTTGCACCTTCTAGAATGAGTGTTATGTCGTGGTAATCTTGATAGTTATTAGATGATGTTTTAAGTGATTTTCTATCCTGTTTAAATGCTTGCGTAGAAGGAACTTCTTTCTTTCGATGATCTGGGCGATAGTACTCTGGGATAGTAATAGTTATTGCGCGCGCAAGGACTGCGTCAGGAAATAATTGTTTATCAGGATATTTGTCTACTATGAAAAATAATCGATATGTTTCTTTTGATGTAAAATTAAAGATCTTAATTTCTTGTGCTAAAGAATATTTGACTGCTTGGCGATACGTGCTAAGTACTTTCATTGGGAGATTTATATTTTCCTGAGATTCTTCTGGTGGTAAAGGAAATAGTTTATCACCAACATGCAATGTAAAAGTTTGATCAGTTTTATTTTCTATTTTTGCAATTTTTGCTTTTGGTATCGTAAACTCAACTTGGCCAAAACTTAATTGCGATGAGATTGTTAGTATGGTAGTAATGAGCTTTATTTTAAAATTCTTCATAATATATATACCCTTTTTTATTTAGCAAATAAATAATGCCATTTCCTTTATTTATGATTATGCCATTATTTACGGCATAATCTGAATAGATTGCTTCGTTTTTATTTTTCGATTAAAAAATGATTATTTTATTTTGCTTCTTCTATTTTGGGTTCTTATTCACTAGAAAGTCCATTTGTAGTGATTCCGGCTGAAATATCTATTTCTGAATTTTCGAGATTTTCTCCGAACAAACGAAGATCTATGACATAATGATCGTCTATTTTATAAAAATCGGTAACCTTGGAAATTTTTAGTTTATGAATAAAGGTATCGCTGACAATAGTTTGGCCTCCTTTTGCCAATGATGCATTTACCTGTAAATTTGCTAAGCCAAATTTAATAGATTTGCTTACTCCTAAACCCAATAGATATCTTTGATTAGTTTTAGGATTTGAAATTTGAAAAATTTTTGCTAAATCATAATAAGTTTTATATTGTCCAGGAAAATCTTTCAAGATTTTTAAATCGAGATATATATTTTTTTCTAGCCTTTTTCCTGCTTTAATATCATATGTTGTGTTACCAACTCTAAGCATTAAGTCCTGATTTGTATTATTTTCTAAATTTTGAATGCTAGCGGATGGTGTGATTGGCATTCGCGTTGTAGGTGGTGCCTGGCCAAAACTCAATTGCGATGAGATTGTTAATATGGCAGTAAAGAGCTTTATTCTAAAATCCTTCATAATATCTCCTTTTTTATTTAGCAAATAAATAATGCTATTTTCTTTATTTATGATTATACCATGATTTACGGTATAATCTGAATAGATTGCTTCGTTTTTATTTTTCGATTAAAAATGATTACTTTTAATTATTAATAATTTCCCCCTAAACTAGGCTTTTTTGGTTGTTTTATTTCATTGAAATATACAAATTATCTTAGTGTGGTTTGCTCATATTTCTTAATGCAGCTACCTTTAGATATTCATAATGAATGGAACAATGTCGCATAATTCCATAGCTAATGTCAAAAAACAGCTTGGCCTTTTTAGATATTTGTTAGAATAATTATTTTAGGCGGCTACGCGCGTATGCGGCGCAGGGACACTCCACTCCGTCTTCACCCATCACCCCATACGCGCTATCATTTTTTATGATGAATTAAGTTTTATTACGAGCATAATCGACTTTTATTGGGGTGCTGGTCTTGACTACGTGCATACTACGAAGTTAATGCTCTCGAAGTTATACAAAGAAGAAAAGACATGGGGGGAGGAAATGAAGAGTAAAGAAATAAAGAGTAAGAGTATACAAAGATTATAAGACAGTATAAGAATAAATAAAAGTTAAGAGTAAGGAAAAGACAAACAAGAAAAGAAAAATAAGTAAGGAAATAAGGAATTTAATAATTCATTACTACTCTTAAGAACCATATGGAAAAACTATGAGCTAGAGGAACCTTTGTGGTGATGAAATAAAAAATAAAAACAAGTAAACTTGTTCTTATTGCGATAGGAATAACATCCTGCAATTTACTGGTAAAATGATACGTGCGATAAACGGTATAATACATTATTAATAAACTAACCAATCGTACGATACTCACGAGCGCAATAGTTTCTATAAAACCAATTAACGCTCTCTTATTAAACCATAATATAAAAAAGAACATAATTGCATAAGTAATATAAACAGCCATTAAAAAGCGATACGATCGTTCTACTTCAAGCAGTCGCTCATAAGCCAGCAACATAATTTCTAAAAGGTAACTTCCTGTAATGATACAAAATAATTTGATAATCACATGGTCGTTTATATGATTCATAATAAAATACGCAAACAATATAAATAAACCAAAAAATGGAAAGCAGAGCGAAGCAACCTTCGTCGTTAATTTTTCGAAGGCAATCTCCATAAGTTTTGTCTTGTTAGGCAAAGTATATATGTGAGCAAGGAGTGAAGTATCGCTCGTACCAATAGTTTTTATAATTATACGCTGAAATACTAATGCACCATCATTGGCAATTTTATACATACCAGCCATTTCTGGGCCCATATTATAGGTAATAATCGGAATCATAAAATTACGTTCAGACAAACTTCTTAATGCCGTATTTATCCACATCACTGCTGAATGGATTACAAACTGTTTACTTAAAAGCTTTGAAGGGATAGGAACTTCTGTTTGTGGCATTATTTGTTTATATAAATGTGGCAACCGAAATAATGAAAAAATTATAGTTGCGAGACTTGCGCCTATTTTATTAGTGATAATACTATTTAAAAGGGCGTTGCCGCTATAGTAATGGATCGCTATGAAACTGCTCAATGTTTCTATCATAAGAAAAAATGCATTGATACTATTAAATTGTTTTTGCCAAAAATGTGCATGAAAGATAAGACGTAATATGGCCAAGATCCCTTCAGCAGCAAAAAGCATTGATATGCTAATAGCAGAAATGTGCATATTTATGCTTAGGTTTAGGAGTGCTCCCGAATAATTGGTTGCAATGTTTAATATTGGTATCATTATTATAATTAAACAAGTTTGGGTAAGTAGGATGGCAATTATAAAATTCTGATGAGCGGTTTTATTTTTTGCAAACTCAGGAATATAGCGAGGGACTGATTTTCTGAAACCAAAATCTATCCATAACAAGATAAGAAAGATGATACTATTAATATTTGCCCATGCGGCAAATTCTGTTGAGGTAAGAGTGCGATATAATATAAAAGTTAAAAATGTATAACTAATTTTTTGTGCGATATAAAAAAAACCGTTCCAATTAATACTGGTATTAAATTGGTAAAAAATTTGTTGCGTATTCATGTTGTTTAGTGTAGTTCAATTGACCAAGAAGTATAGTCGATAGATTTTTGCTTTTTAATATTTCTTGTTCATCATATAAAAATATTTTATTGCAAAATTATCAAACAGGATAACATTGTGATGGTAAATTAAAATAAGCATAAATTCGGTTCGTCTTGGCAAGTTTCAATTATTGGGGCTTGAACATTGAGTGTTTTATTTTTGTTTTTAAAAAAAGCAAAAATATTGGCAATTTTTATTTGGCCGAACAGGAAATGTTTTTCATATTATTATGTTTATAAATTACAAAGTTTTTGACATTATGTTATACTTAAATGGTACAGGTAAAAGTTCTGTTGATGTAGGTTGTCATGGGCTTAAAAAAAAGGAATTCCCTATGTTCAATCTTGGTGATAGAGTTGTTTACCCTGGGCATGGTGTCGCACACATTAATCAGGTTATTAAAAAAGTAATTGGTGGACAAGTAACAACATTTTATGAATTAAAATTTATCAACAAAGATATGACTATTTTAATACCAACAACCGGTTCCTCTACGATCGGTGTACGACCGCTTAGCTCAAGCGATAGTATTAACGATATTTTCTCTTTTCTTGCACAATCAGTGAAAAAAATTAAATCTTCTGAAGTTATCATTAATTGGAAGCAGCGAAATAAAGAGTACCAATCAAAACTGCGGACCGGCAAGCTTAAAGATATTTCAGAAATTTATCGTGAATTAAAACATATTGAACAATACAAGGAACTTTCATTTTGCGAAAAAAGTTTACTGCAGCAAACCGAATCACTACTAGTTGAAGAGATAGCTTTAGTAAAAAAATTTGGACCAGAAAAAGCAGTCGAATATCTCAGATCAATTTTTAATCCTCATCAAGGAGCTTCAATGGTTATGCAGAAAGCTTTGTAATAATTCATGGGAAAAAAAATACTGGTAATATATGGACCAACCGGCGTTGGCAAAAGTGATTTTGCATTAAAGTTAGCACGCTTAATGAATGGAGAAATTATTAATGCTGACGTTGGTCAATTTTATACGCCACTTTCTATTGGTACTGCAAAACCTGCATGGCAAAGCAGCGATGTGCCTCATTATTTATTTGATATTATTGATAAGCCAAGAAATATTACTGTTACCGAATATCGTTCTTTAGTGCATGGTCTCATTTTAAAAATATGGGACAGAAATGCATTGCCAATTATAGTGGGCGGCAGTACTTTTTATATCAATTCTCTTTTTTTTCCGCCACAAAGCGAAGCATTAGAAAATAAGAATATGAGTTCATTTGATCAATATAGCGATAAGCAATTGTGGGAGATGCTCAAAAAAATAGATCCACAACGCGCTTCAGAAATCCATCCCCATGATACCTATCGCATTAAGCGTGCACTTACCATTTGGGAACAAACTAATATAAAGCCTTCAGAATATAAACCGCAGTATGAACCACTTGCACCATATTTTCTTTTATTTTTAAACCGAGAACGTTTTGAACTTTATAATCGAATTAATGAACGAGTAAAACAAATGATTCAGGTTGGTTGGATAGAAGAAGTAGCCGCACTAGAAGGTACCGAATGGGAATCATTTTTACAACATAAAAAAATTATTGGCTATGATGATATTCTTTATTATCTTGCGCAAAAAAATAATCATGCAAGTATAAATACACTTATTGCAACGATTGCACAAAAAACACGCAATTATGCCAAAAGACAAATAACTTTTTGGCAGATGCTTAAACGCAAATTAACCCCTTTAGCAAAACAAGAATATAATGTAAAAATTAAATCTTTGTGTTTGACAAATAATGAACAAGAGGAAAAATATATACTGATGATGCAAGAAATAAAACAGTGGTTTTTTAAGGATGCATAAATGAATAAATATGATAAAACAAGTTGTCATTGCAATGATAACGATATTATGCTTGTAAATCGCATTCAAGCAAGTAGATTGGTTACCCTTTTAATTGGGTGCTTTTTCGGTATATTCATGACCGGTTATTTTTTTGGAAAACGAAAAGCAATGGAGCAGATAAATACTAATTTACAACAAGATTTGCTTGCTAACCAATGTAATATGATCTTGCCTGAAATATTAAACCCTAAGCCTTCATTAACACAAAAGGATAATGGTGCTGATATTATTGTGCCGACGATTGCACAAAGCCAGCCTGAAAAAGAAAACGAAGAGACAATCCCAATGGAATCTTCTCAGTATTATCAGGCGAAACTTATTGGATTCGGTACACAAAAAGCAGCACAACAATTTGTTGATAGATTGCAAAAAAGAGGAATTACCACTACCATAGTAAAACGAATAAGTAAAAATATACAAAGATTGGGAAATAATCGAACCATACAGTGGTATCAAGTAGTAACAAAACCGATAGCAAGTAAAGATCAGCTAGAAAAGTTGGTTGATCATATAAAAACAGTTGAAAAAATTCATGATGTTCAGATGGTAAAGGTAGAAAATGATATCAATGAGAGAAAAAATACTCAAAAGCAAGCTCTATAAAGCACTATTGTGGATGATTTTATTATCAATGGGCGGTGGCGCATTGCTCGTTTCCCCATTATTTTATAAACGAGATCGGGTTGCACCTTCAACAATTGTATTGGTTAATGATCAAGATATTACCATAAAAGAATTTGAGCAGAAACTAATGCAGGAGATGGAGCGTATCGCATTGCTTAAACAACAATATGGCGAATATGCTGATACTTTATTAAGTTTGCTCGGCCTTGAAAATCCCCGTGCAATAGCACTACAAACACTTCTTTATGAAGAGCTTTTAAATCAAGTAGCTGATAAGTTAAATATACGACTTTTTTCAGATTTTGTTATGCAAAAATTACAAGACCCATCAGCTTTATTTAGCGAATTGCGCGATATTGTACCTATGCAAGCAATTACCAAACAAGGAGCCATTGATTTTACGGCATTAAAAATAATCTTACAGCGCCAAGGTCAATCATTGGCAGATTTTGAGCGGCGTATTGAAGAAGCTTTGCAAAGAAAAATGGTGACTGATTTAGTTAGTCTTTCTGCTTATATAAGCCCAGAAGAAATACGTGAGTACTTCCAAGATCATTATTTGAAGCGGAAATATAGTGTATTACATTTTCCTTTTGAGCAATTTTTAGCACAAGCAAGAAAAGAACAACCATCAGACCAAAAGTTAGAAGCATTTTTTAAAGAACAAAATAAATTAAATAAAAAATATTGGATTCCAGAAAAAAGAAGTGCTGAAATCTGGACATTTAATCCAGAATCATATGGCTTAAAAATTCAAGATAAGGAAATTGAAGAATATTATAAACAAAATAAACAGAAAAAATTTCTCGAAAATCCAGTACAAGTAAATGTACGGAATATTTTATTAAAAGCTGATGAAACAACAATGGATGCCGTTCATGCAAAAGCACAAAAAATAAAAGAAGAGCTGGAAAAAAACCCTGAGCAGTTTGAAAAACTAGTAAAAGAATATTCTCAAGACGAAAAAGCAGTAACTAAAGGTGGGGAAACTGGTTATTTTAAGCGTGGAGATAAGAATCCTGTTTTTGAACGCGCTGCATTCCGTCTTAAAAATAATGGTGATATTTCTGACCTAGTTAGAACGCAAGAAGGTATAGAAATTCTACAACGAATAGATCGCAAGCCAGCTACTTACAAATCACTTGAATCAGTTAAAAATGAAATTCAACGAATTTTATTAGAAAGAAAGTTTAAAAATAAATTTGCTCAAGATGTACAACGAGTGGTCGATCAAAGCAAAAATAATTTAGCAGCAGTTGAAAAATTTGTTAAAAGCAAGCAAGGAGTAAAAGACATAATCAAAGAAAAAACACTTGATGAATCTTCTTTAGCACAAAAATTATTTAAAACAAAAAAAGATAATTGGGCTTTCTTTATAAATAAAGAAGGCAATGGAGTTCTATTAAAGGTACTTGAAATACAAAAAACATTTGAGCCGGAGTTATCAATAGTAAAAAACAAAGTTTTAGAAGATTTCTATCAAAAGCAAGCACAAGAAATGCTTAAGATTGCTATGGAAAATGCTAAAAAAGTATCAAAAAATCAATCATTAAAACAAATAAAAGATCAATATAATGCCGAATTAATAGAAGTAGATTGGCTTAAAAAAGATGATACAGAACAATTGCAGGCTCTTGAGAAAAAGGGAATTCCTGCAAATCAATTATTTTTTGCCGATGGTACTATTAAAAAAGGCAGCATAACATCTACTTACGCCAATAATGATGGCTATCTTGCTAAGATTGAAGCTATCGAAGAATTTAATAAAACATTATTTGAAGAAAAACAGAATGAAATCATCAAAAACCTTTATCAGGATAAAAAAGAACTAACAACTCGGGGTTTTGTTGCGTCTTTATTTAAAAATGCTAAAATTAAATTCATTGAAGAACAACCGCAAACGGAGCAAATTCCGCTTGACGATTTAATTGGATAAACATAATACACTGAAAGCATCGCATGACTAATAAAACCGATCAGGACAATTTAGCCAAGAAAAAAATGCTCGAGGTTACTTTTGCACAAATTGATAAGCAACATGGAAAAGGCCTTGTAATGTTTCTTGGCGATTCAAGGAATACGCAGGTAGAATCAATTTCTAGTGGTTCTATACTTATTGACCACGCAATTGGTATCGGCGGATTTCCTCGAGGTAGAATTATTGAAATATATGGCCCAGAAGCTTCTGGAAAAACTACATTAGCGATGCATGCCGTTGCGCAAGCACAACAACGGGGTGGAATTTGTGCCTATATTGATGCAGAACATGCATTGGATACCACGTATGCAGGCAATTTAGGTATAAAGATTGACGATCTTATTATCTCTCAGCCTGATTATGGGGAACAAGCACTTGATATTGCTGAAATGCTCGTACGATCTGGTACGGTTGATATTATTGTAATTGATTCTGTTGCTGCTTTGGTTCCAAAGGCTGAACTTGAAGGTGACATGGGCGACGTTCATGTAGGTTTACAGGCACGTCTTATGTCTCAAGCTTTGCGTAAATTGACTCCAGTGGTCCATAAATCAAAAACAGTGCTAATTTTTATAAATCAGATTCGTCACAATATTAATTCAATGCCGTTTGCCAATAAAGAGACTACGACTGGTGGCAATGCCTTGAAATTTTATGCCTCATTACGTCTTGATGTGCGTAGGATTGCTAGTCTAAAAAAGGCAGATGTCCATTTTGGTAATCGTATTGCGGTTAAAGTAGTAAAGAACAAAATGGCACCCCCATTTAAGCGCGTTGAATTGGACTTATTATTCAGCGAAGGTATATCAAAAGAGCTTGACCTTTTAGACGCAGCATTGCATTATAATATTATTACGCAGTCTGGTTCTTGGTTTGCGCTTGGTAACCAAAAAATAGCACAGGGTCGTGAGCAAGCTTTAAGCTATCTAAAAGAGCAAAAAGATGTTGCTCTCCAGATTATTGAGAATATAAAAGAAAAAGCAGCACTGCATAAAAAACAGGAATCAAAATAACTTTTTAATAAAGGGTAGTTATTACTTTGAATCAGAAAAATGAAAAAAGCTTACCAATAAATGAGCAGATTAGGGCATCAAAAATACAAGTTATTACTCCAGATGGTGAAAATATTGGTGTTATTTCTCGTGAAGAAGCACTTAAAATGGCCCGTAATGCCGATCTAGATTTAGTTATAGTAGCTGATCGAGGGAAAGATGCGGTACCTATAGCTAAAATTATTGATTTTGGCAAAGTACTCTATGCCAAAAAGAAAAAACTGTCTGAGGCTAAAAAGCATCAAAAAACGGTACAGGTAAAAGAGATTAAGTTGCGTCCTAAGATTGGTGAGCATGACTTCCACACTAAGCTTAAACAGGCTATCCAGTTCCTAAACGAAGGAAAACATGTTAAGATGACATTAGTTTTTCGTGGTCGTGAAATGGCAACCGTCAGGGAACGGGGTAATGAAATGTTTGACCGAATTGATCAAACATTTCGAGATTTTGGCTTAACCAATCTAGCACATGAAAAAGATTCTAGAGCGGGAACGCAATGGTCTCGAGTTTATACATTAAAAACAATGAAATAGTAAGTGAGCTCTTATGCCAAAAATGAAAACGCACTCCGGTGCTGATAAACGATTTAAAAAATTAAAAAGTGGATTAGTTAAATTTTCACATGCATTTCGTCGTCACTTGTTAACTAAAAAGACAAGTAAACGCAAAAGACAACTTCGTCGTCCTGGCTATATAGCAGCATGTGATATGAATCATTTTAGAGTTTATTTACCTAATTAAACTGGCAATATTATTGAACAAAAGGCATTGATATGACAAGAATCAAACGTGGTGTAATCACCAAAAAACGACACAAAAAGGTTTTAAAAGAAACTAAAGGGTTTTGGGGTCAACGCAAAAATGTTTTTAAGCGTGCACACGAAACTTTAATGCGTGCAATGGCATTTGCTTTTAAGGGACGTAAGTTAAAAAAACGAGATATGCGTGGCTTATTTATTGCGCGAATTAGTGCGGCAACTAAGCAACATAATATGTCGTATAGCACGTTTATTTGTGGTCTTAAAAAAGCTGACATTACATTGAACAGAAAAATGTTAAGTCAGTTGGCAATATATGAGCCAGCAGCAATTTCTCAACTTGTGGCGCTTGCACAACAAACAGCTTCTTGACTCTTGTTTATATAATTCATTAAGCTGGGTGTTAATGAAAGATAATAATAAGAAAAAAAGGGGGAGATAATGGAAACATTAAGTGCCTTACAAGATAAAATAGAAAAACTTATTGCATTAGTAAAAGAACTAAAAGTAGAAAATGATGTGTTGGCAAAAGAGAATAAACAGTTAGCAAAAAAAGTAGAATCGATATCTTCTACCGCACAAATAAATGAAACTGATTTAAAAGAACTCAATGAAGAAAAAAACCGAGCAAAAATGGTAGTAGAAGATCTTATTAAAAATATTGATTCATTTATAAGCATTGAACAATAATTATCATGGTAAATGAAGCAAAAAAATACTCAGTAACAATACTGGGTAATTCATATACTATTCGTAGTGATGAATCTGAAGAACATATTTTACAATCGGCTGTTTTAATAGAATCTTATATCAAAGAAATAACAAGCAAAACGCGTTCTATTGAGCAAAAAACTGTAATTATTTTGGTTGCATTACAATTAGCAAGTAAGTTTCTCAATATGGAAAAAGCATATCTAGAGATGCTGCAAGGCCAAGAAAATTTATCATTGCTCATTGAACGGGCGCTGCATTCAGAGATTCAGTAAGTTTTTGAACGGGCGCTGCATTCAGAGATTCAGTAAGTTTTTTTTCCTTTCTATTTCTTTCTTATCGCGGGCACTAATATGTGTTCATTATCTCATTTTCCTAATATATAATTAAATTTTATACACCACATTTCGTATAATTATGGTATTATGAATTTAGAATGATGTTATTAAAAACGATATGTTACAATTAGAAAGAATTATAGGTATAAACATGGCAAACATGATGCTGTCTGAAATATTTAGCATTGTGGGAACTGTGAGTGTTGTGCTGGGTATATTATTATTACTCTATGCACGCAAGAAACTCGTTGCAGCCTCGCAATTGCTTGCAGAATCGAATCAGAAATGGAAAAATGTAAAACGTGATATTGAAAATGAACGTCGTGAAGCGCTTTTAAAGCTTAAAGATGAAATACACAAGCGTAGAAATGAGTTTGAACTTGAAATTAAGCGCGAACGCCTTGAATTAGAGCGCTTTCAAAATAAAATTAATTCTAAGTATGAAAATCTAGAAAAAAAAGAACAAAGGCTTGAAGAAGTAGGCCAAGAATTACAACAGCGTGAACGCCAAATTTCACGTACCAGCGATAAATTACGGGTCAATGAGCAGAAAATAAAATCATTATACAATGAACTTATTGCAAAACTTGAAAATATAAGTGGTATGTCACGCGAAGAAGCCCGCAAAGAATTAGCCGAAACACTTGAAGCAGAAGTGCGTTTAGCCAGTGAAAAGTGGGTACAAAAAGTAGAAGAGGAAACTCGTCAAACTGCTAAAGAAAAAGCAACTCAAATTGTAGTAACCTCAATGCAGCGTTACATAGCTGATCAAGTAGCTTCTCATTCTTCCGGCATTATTCAGTTGCCAAACGAAGAAATGAAGGGAAGGATTATCGGTAAAGAAGGCCGAAATATTAAAGCACTTGAAATGGCTACTGGCATGGAATTTGTTATTGGTGATGTGCCAGAAATTATCACTATTTCAGGTTTTAACCCCATTCGAAGAGAAATCGCACGTCGCGCTTTGGAAAAATTAATTGCCGATGGTCGTATTAATCCATCTCGTATTGAAGAAACAGTGGCACAATGCGAAAAAGAATTAGAAGAGATGGTAGAAGAATTTGGTAAAGATGTAGTACTTGAACTCAATTTGCAGGGTTTACATCCAGAACTCATAACTCTACTTGGTAAACTTTATTTCCGTACTAGTTTTTCACAAAATGTGCTTGCTCATAGTAAGGAAGTGGGTATTTTTTCTCGAATGATTGCAGAAGAGCTTGGTCTTGATGGTCATTTAGCACTACGCGCCGGATTATTACATGATATCGGCAAAGCGGTAAGCGCTGAAGTAGAAGGACCTCATGCATTAATCGGTGGTGATATTGCAAAGCGATGTGGAGAAGATCCAATTGTTGTTAATGCAATTGCGGCCCATCATGAAGAAGTGCCATTTAATTCAATTTACAGTTTAATTGTGATGATTGCCGATACTATTTCAGCTTCTAGACCAGGTGCTCGCAGAGAAACCTTATCTACTTATATTAAACGTTTAGAGAAATTAGAAGAAATAGCAACATCCTTTGATGGCGTAAAAAAATCATTTGCGCTACAAGCAGGACGCGAAGTTCGCATCATTGTTGAAGAAGATTATCTTGATGATGAAAAAGCGGCAATGCTTGCACGAGATATTGCACGAAAAATTGAAAAGGAAATGTCATTTCCTGGACAAATTAAGGTAAATGTAATTCGAGAAAAACGTTCAATTGAATATGCTAGGTAATAATGAAAACTGTACGAATTTTATGTTTAGGTGATATTGTTGGTGCACCAGGACGCGCTGTTTTTCAAAAACATATTAAGCATCTAAAAGAAAAATATGCCATTGATGGTGTTATTGTAAATGGTGAAAATAGCGCGCGCGGGCGTGGCATTACTTCAAGAATTGTAAAGTTTTATCGGCATAATGGTGTGGATGTGATTACAACTGGGAATCACATTTGGCATTATCGTGAAATTTATGAATATCTTAATAGTCATCAAGATCTCTTACGCCCTGAAAATTATCCGAGTAGTTGTCCAGGCACGGGCGTTACAACCTTTCATTGCAATGGGGTAACGATAGGGGTATTGAATTTACAAGGTCGTGTTTTTATGCGCGATCATGTAAGTTGTCCGTTTCGTGCGGCTGAATCAGTGTTGAGTTATTTAAAATCAAAAACGAATATCATTATTGTAGATTTTCATGCGGAAGCTACTTCAGAAAAAATGGGTATGGGCTTTTTTTTAGATGGAAAAGTTAGTGCCGTAGTTGGTACGCATACGCATGTACAAACAACAGATAACCGTATTTTGCCCAAAGGTACTGCGTTTATGAGTGATCTTGGCATGGCTGGTGCGTTGAATTCTATGATTGGTATGAAAAAAGAACCAATTATTCAAAATTTTTTAACACAAATGCCGGTTAAATTTACGGTGGAATGGCAAGGCCCTATGGTATTATCCGGTGCATGGATTGAAATAGATGCTGATTCAGGAAAAGCAATTAAAATTGAGCGTGTTCGTATTGTTGATGAAGAAATTCAAATCGATGGCAATGAAGATACTGAGTAAATTTGTTTTTTTAATTTATATGATTGCATAATCAATAGTATTTTAAGACTTAATATACCAGCTATAACTGGCGGTGCCCACCAATATTTCCGAAACCAGTCTTTCCAAGAAAGATCTGAATTTAATTCATATTGTTCCACTATATTTGGTAACTCATGAGCGAGCATGTCAATAGTATTGAGAATTTCTTCTAATGGAAGATGATCTATTTTTTGATAAAGTGTATTAATTTGTTGTAAAAGTTCTGGTGAAATAATTTTTTTTGTGTTTGAAAAGCCGAAAAATATATTTTTATACAAAATAAAGATTAATTTAATTGATTCTTGTATAAATGCTGGATCTTCCAAAAATTTATATTGCTTAATATCATTACATAATATTAATAATGGATGTATTGAATGCTGTATTTCCATTGATCCAATACATTCTTGTATTCGTTTATGATGGAACACATCTAATTTATTATTATTATATTCAAGCAATAGATTCCGTAATTCTTTTTTTTCTATATGTTTCATTAGATAATCAAGAGATGGATTTAACCGTTGCAAATAATAAAATCGTTGTGCAATTGCTTCTGTAAAATTAGATTTTATTTTTTGTAAATAAAAAGGAGAAGATTTGTACGTAGATATCTCATTGATTTCATCCACTTTTTCAATAAAGTTATCAATAAAATCTAATCGCTCTAAGCTCGAGACATTAAGCCCTTTTTCATACAATATTTCTATATCAGTTGGCTGTTTAGGCATTATATGCAAAAAAAGTTTTTTTGAAATAATTAAAATCAGCTTAGTAAAATCATCAAGAAAAATTTCGTCTTCCAAAAATTTATAATTTTTAAAATCATGCCAAGTTATGATAATTGGTTCTAAGCTTTTGGTTTGATTCATTTTGGCAACTGATTCTTTAATAAGAACGTGTTTAAAAAGATTAATATCATCAATATGAGTTATATATTCAAGTTTAATGCAACCGTGTATTTTATTTTTTAATGTAGTTATAAAGTTGACCGTTTTTTCAAGACGCGCGACAAAGTAATAACGCCGATAAATAAGTTCCGTAAAAAATGATATCGCAAATGATTTATCTATATTTTCTTTTACAACCGTATTTAAAAAAAATGGAGGAAATAGCAAAAAATATAAAGAAAAAATTATAAAATAAAATTTCACAATTGTACCCTTATTAAGGCTTTTTTCTTACGTACATTGCAATGATACTGAAACATGATTTATATTACCTATAGTTTGATAATTTTTGATGAAAAAAGAGAGGTTTACTATGTTTAAACGATTTAAAAAATATTTAGCGTGGGCCAACTTATTGAAGGGTCCAGCCAGTATGGAAGGGACTAATTTAAGTGGGAATGATTTAAAAAATGCCTATCTTGCTTGGGGAAAATTTAAAGATGCAAATCTAACTGGTACTTGTTTGATTGGTGCTGACCTACAACATGCGGATTTACGCAATGCCAATTTAACTGATGCAGATTTACGCAGTGCTAAACTAGATTATGCAGATTTAACCAATGCAACATTGAGCCGTACCTTAATGGAAAAAGCAAGCTTAAAAAAAGCAAAATTAGAAAATGTGCGCATCAAAGAAGCAGATATGCAACAAGTAGATTTAAAAGGCGCCTTAATTAAAAATGCTCATATTAATTATGTAAATCTCTCGAGAGCGAATTTTCATGAAGCAACAATAGAAGGTTCTATCTGTGAAAATCTTATTCTAGAAAATGCGACGCTACAAAAATTAAATTTATCAGGTGCTTGTTTTGCCGGATCAAATTTAAAAAATACATTATTTCAGCATGCGAATCTACAAAATGCTGATTTAAGTAAAACCGATCTTACTAATGCTAATCTTAATAATGCAAATTTGCAGGGTGCCAATCTTACACAAGCAAATCTAACCAGTGCAAGTTTACGTAATGCTAATTTAGAAGATGCTAATCTATATTTGGCTAATCTTTCTAAAGCCGATTTAGTTGACGCGAATCTGACTAATACAAACCTTGAAGGAGCTAATTTATTTGATGCGGATCTATTTAAAGCAAAAATAGAAAAAACAAATTTTAAACAAGCACAGTTTTGCCGTACAAAAGATGAAAAAGGATTTACAAAAAATGATGATTGTCCGAAAGAATAAGCCGTCCATTAAATGAACGGCTTTAATAAAATTTTGAGTTTATTTATTTATTATTATCAGTTCGTCATCAAAAGATAATAATAAATCTCGGATACTATCATATTTATGATCTAATGCCTCAAAAAATGGTGAATTACAAAATTGGTTTTTATAAGAAAGTACTTTTTGCGTGATTCCTAAAGATTTAGCCTCTTGTAATAAAAATTCTACTGCTTCTTTTCGTTTATTTATTACTGCTTTTGTAAGAGGGATTTGGCTATGTATATTTTCTGTTAAAAGAAGTACTTTTTTTTCTTCTTGCGTTTTAATATTAAATAAATATTTGAGTGTTTTTATATCGTTATTAGTTGCGCATTTATCTATTAAATCTTCTGGTCTACGACAATCATATAGCTCATAAGCTTCTAATAATTCTTTTAAATCATCATTTTCAGTATAATCTTTAGCTTTTTTACCGTGTTTATCTTCGGTTTTAAGATTTGCACCTTTTTCTATCAAAAATTCTATAATTGGTAATTTATTTTGAATATTCTTCAGTTGCATGATGCGGGTGAGTACCGTAAAACCTTCTTCATCCGGCTCATTTGGATTAGCAAAATATTTCAAAAGTAATGCCAATCGTGCAATATCTTCTTTATGATTCGCTTCCTTATATATTTTTACAAAGTGTCGTAAAAAACGTTCTTTGTTTTGAGCACCGTTTTGAAGCAACAGTTCAGCACATTCTAATTTATTATAATGAAGAGCTCGAAAAAGTGCTGGTAATTTTTTAGTAGGATCAACTAAATTGATAATATGTTTGCGTTTAAGTTGATTGATCTTTGGGTAGGTAACAATATTTTGAACAATATTGGTGTTACCTTTTTTTGCCGCAATCATTAATAAAGTTAAATTTTTTGCATCTGATAGATTTGATTTATCAGTTAAAGAAAATAATTTTTCAATTTCTTCATTATCAAAGTCTTCAAAAGAAATAATATTGTTCTCTAGGGCATTTATTATTGGATTAAATTGTATACTATCATGTTTTAAATCATATTGAATCGATTGAATGAGGAGAGGCGAATTTTTTTTTGATATTTCCATTGCAGAAATTGAAGCCATACAAAAAAATGAAATGCCTGAAAGTAGATACTTGTTCATGGAATAATCCTTTTTGTTAATAATTTTTTTAGAATGAGATTATCTTAAAAGGAATATCGCAAAAAGGCAAATAAAAAAGTTCCGCGTAGTATTAATGCGGAACTTTTTTATTTTTTTGATAAAGAAAAAATTATACACGAAGTTTATTGTATAATGTTCGTAATTGATTAGAAAGATTGGTTATTGAATTATGGAGAGCTTGATAATTAACGGGTGTTGGCGCTGGAGCAGGGGCAGGTTCTAAGATCTTTACGGTATCTGTTAATCCTCTCTCTTGTGCATAATCAAGAGCGGTTTTACCCTCATTATTTTGAATTGATGGGTCCGCACCTTTATCAAGAAGTGTTTTTACAAGCTGAGCAATTTGATTATCAGGTATTACTAAAGAATTTACTACAACTATTAAAGGAGTATCTCCAGTTGCAGGATTTTTTTCATTAGGATTACCGCCATAGTCTAATAATGTTTTAAATGCTTCAAATTGATTGTAATATGCTGCTCTCCATAATGCTGATACTTGCCTAGGTAAACCTAATTCGGGGGCTTTTGATGGCTTACTTATATATTCTTGCAAGTTTGGATATCCACTATCTTGCAAATCCTGTAAAATAAATTTTACGATATTATTATGCCCATTGCGTGCTGCAAGCATTAATGGAGTACGATCGAAATTATCAGTAGCTTCTACCAAAGCTTTTTTTGCATTCAGTGGTTTATTTTGCAAAAGTTGTTTTACTTTATCTAGATTTCCAATAGCAGCTGCATTTAATAGTTCTTTTTTTTCATCAACAGGTGCTTTTTTTAAAATTTTATCAAGTTTTTGTTGTACTTCTTGAGACAGTGGTGCATTGATTCCCCATTTACGTTTTAAATCTAATATTTTATTTATAAGCAGCTTACGAGAAATTCCTTCTGAAAGTTTTTCAATGGCATTTAATAATGCTTCGGTAAATTCATTACGTATTTTTTTGCTGAAATAACCGGCAAATTGAATTTGATCTAAAAGGCCTAAATTATTTATTGTTGTATTAGTAAAAATTTCTTTTTTAAGTAATTTATTTGGATCCTGAATATAAGGAAGTACTATTTGTTGATAAACTTTATCAGTCTCGTTTTTCAAAATTGATTCATCGGCAGGATTTTCAACTTTTCGTTCTAATGCACCGAGATATATATAATGTATAGTTCTTAAAACAGGAAAATTTTCAATTTGCGGTAAGGTATTTTCTATAAAAGCATCAATTTTTTCAATAAATTCTTTTTTATTTTGCTCGTTTTCTAAATTTAACTTATTGTATTCAATGAAAAGTGCTTTTGCATTACTGAGAATAAGCGGAAATTGATTTATTTTTTGTGGTATATAATTTTCAAAAATGTTCTTATAAAATTCATTAGCTAAATTATAAGCACTTTCTCCTTGGTTGTTTTGGATTAATGGATTAGCACCTTTTCTTAAAAGCAAAGAAATTACTTGGCTCTTAATTGCTTCATTAGGATTATTTAGAGCATGTATTAGAGGCGTATCTCCTATGGGATCTTGAATGTTTGTGTTTGCACCAACTTCAAGGAGTAGTTTGATTTTGTTAATATCATTTAGATCTTTTGCATACCGAACCAAATGACTTATGAGCGGCGTATCTGTATGATTTGTTGTATTTGGATTGGCATCATTTTTCAATAAAATTTCCATTGTTTCCTGATCAGCGAATCTAGCTGCTCTCCATAATGCCGAAACTTGTTTTCCTTGAGCTGCATCTTTTCGATTAATATATTCTTTGAGTTCTAAATATTTATTTATCTTTATATCGTTTAATAAAGCTTCGACAATATCTTTATGGTTATTACGCGCTGCAATCATTAATGCTGTTTTTCCTTCTTGATCGACTATATTTAAAAGTTCTTTTTTTTGATCATTTGAAGAAGCAGTTAAAATATTTATAATTTCTTGTATTTTCCCTGCCTCAATTAACAAAAGCCATCCTTTTTTTATCTCTTGAAATATTTTGGTTTTATTGCTTTCCAGGGAATTAGCGATTTCCTTATAATTATTTTGCCTTGCAACTTCTATAGGGTTTAAACCGGTATTATTTTTTTTATTTAAAAGCTTTAATTTTTCTTCTGCAGATAAAATTTCTGCTCTTTGCAAAAGGAATTGAACAATTTCCGAATTGCCTTTGCTTGCCGCAATATGTAATGCCGTATCACCTTCTGTATTGGTAGCAAAAAGTAGTTCTTCTGTTTGCTGTCCGGATTTTTCTCTAAATGCGGCTTGGGCATTGAGCCTACTATTATTTTTTGCTGCATCAAATAATAAATTAATATCTTTTTGCGATACTTGTGAGAAAAGATTATTTAATGTAAAAAAAGAAACAAAAATCATTATTTGTGCTAGAAATTGTTTTTTCACTTTTTTCCTTTTTTTATCGAGATAATTTTTACTTAAACTTACATTAATGAATTTTTCTGCAGGAAGACAAGATTTTAAATTTTAATAGTTAAGAATGCTTTCTCATATATTAAGCTTGCTTTGCCAACCTGTTTTTTGTAGAGCTAAAAAACCTGTGGCGCAAGATAAAAAAACCCTGGCTTACCGCCAGGGTTTTTTTATCTTGCAAAGTTTTATGCTTGCAATTTATTGTACAATAATGTGAGTTGATTAGAAAGATTGGTTATTGAGTTATAAAGAGCTTGATAATTAACGGGTGTTGGCGCTGGAGCAGGAGCTGGCTTTAAGATATTTGCGGTATCTGTTAATCCTCTCTCTTGTGCATAATCAAGAGCGGTTTTATCTTCATTATTTTGAATTAATGGGTCCGCACCTTTATCAAGAAGTATTTTTGCAATTTCTGCGATATTTTTGTCTGTATTGGTAGTAAGTACTACTCTTATTAGGGGTGTATTGCCATCGTTATTTGTTATATTAGGATTAGCACCAGCATTTAATAAAAATTTAAAGCCATTAAAATTAGCTGCCAATAGATGTAGAGGCGTATCACCATCTTTATTTTTAAAATTAATATCTGCGCCCATTGCTATTAATTTGTTTGTAATAACATCTTTTTCGCGCAGTAGTGCAGGAAATAAAGCAATCAATCCACTATTGTCTGGAGTATTAACAATTGTTTGTTTAGCATTTTTATCTGCGATTTTATCTACAGCATCTAAAATAGTATTTATGATTTGAGAATAGAGTTCATCAGAAGCATAAGTCAAAACCTTACGTAATCCAGTTTGTCCATTATCATTTTGCCAAGATAATACTTCTATAAGTTTAGCCTGATCATTTTTTACCGCATCAAGAATTTCATTAACTTTAGTTAAATCATTATTTTCAATTGCTTTGAACCATTCATCTTTTTTAATTTTTTCAGTTGGAGTATATTTTTCTAAAAGAGCTTTAGTGTTAGCTAGGCCTCTCTCTTGCGCATAATCAAAGGCAGTTTTTTCAGAATTATCTTTAATTAAAGGATCAGCTTTTCCTTCCTCAAGAAGATATCCTACTATACCTGTAATTGCAGGAGCAGGTTTGCCTGACAGGATAGCTTTCATAAGAGGAGTTTGGCCAGCATCATTTTCAATATTAGGATTAGCATTGTTTGTTATTAAAAAATTAACGTTGTTAAAATTTAGTTTCCCCGCATATTGGTGTAATAGCGTATCTCCATTCTCATATTGCAAATTAAGATCTGTATCCTTTAACTCGTTAAATAAACTGTTATTCTCCAAAGCATAATATAAAGCAGTATAGCTATTGACATTCCGTGCATTAATAATATTTTTTTTTGTATCTTCGTTTGTTATTAGTTTTATAGCATCTAAAATAGTATTGGCTATATTAATCTTTTTTTGCTGTAAGGCAGCTATTAATCCAGTTTGTTCCTCAGTATCCTGCCAAGATAATACTTCTATAAGATTAGCCTGATCTGTTTTTACCGCATTAAGTATGTTGTTAATTTTAGTTAAATCATTATCTTCAATTGCTTTGAACCATTCCTCCTGAGTCACAGCCGAAGAAATATTTGCAGTACATAAAAAGAAAGTCAGTATGAGATATTTTTTTTGCATATGATTTTCCTCTTTTTCAATACGCTAGTTATCTTTTTAACCATACTGTAATGAATTTTTTTTTAGAGAAACAAGAGTTTAAGTTTTAAGCATAAAGAAATAAGTCATAGAGCCAACTTTTTTTAACATGATCGTCAGCAGGTGAAGGAAACCCTGCATATTAAATTTTGGGACAATAAGATTTTATAGCAAAATCAATTGATTTTTATATCTATTTTATATTAGAATTAAGGTTGTGCGGGTTGAAAGTATTAAAGGAGAAAAAAAATGATGAAAAAATATCAAAACCTTTTATTTACAGCTTTTTTTGGACTTTCTAGTTTATTTTTATTTAAAGAATCATTCGCTTTAGAGAAGGTACGATTAAGTACTATTACCAATAAAACCCAAGAAGACTTAAGGGTTACTATAGATTCTCTATATGGTTTTAGTAGCAAATCTTACAAAAGAGGACTCAGCCCAACTGGTACTACAAATAGTTCTTTTCAGGTTGATCTGCAATCTGTAGCGCCTCGTTATATAAGCAAAAAAATGGAAGTAAAAACCCTATCAGGGAAGCATATAGCAAGCAAATATGGCGTAATAGCAGGGCGAGATTATGAAATTGTTGAATTAGAGAATGGTTCTATAGAAATTCGTGAACAAAAAACAAAATAAGATTATGAAGTAGAAAAAAGGAAATTTATGAAAGTAAGTCGTTTATTGATGTTTGTGTTAGCAGTTAGTTTATTTGCATATTATGAGATACAAGGACTTTACATTCAACAAGCACCAATTAAACAAGCGGGTGCAGAAAGTATTATTACTAATAAAACACCACAAAAGCTTACTGTTTCAATTGAATATCAAACATATGGACCTGATGATTGTCTAATTACCAAAAATAATGATTATTCGCTTCAGAGCGGTGAGCGATTGAGCGCTAATCTGCAACCAATTCGCTTGCGAGGAGGTTATATTCTTAGAAAGTCTATTAAGATTTATTGTGATACCGCCAAAAAAAATCTAGCAACACAAAAGGGCAATCTTCTATCAGGCAAAAATTACGATATCATTGATGATGTACGGGGCTTTCCACAAATTCAACTTGGAAGATAGGATAAGCTTATGAAAAATAAGTTATTACTATGCATAGCAATATACAATCTGCTTACTTTTAATATGTATACTCAAGTGCCTCCAGTGTACGAAGCAGATGTGGCCATGGAAACTAAATTGCTCAATGTTACCGCAACCAACAAAACGGATTATGATATAGAAATTATAGTTTTCTATCAAAAAAGATGTGATGATGCTGGATATGTTCCTGCAGGTCAAATGACGTATACCATTGCACCACATCAATCGAATGATGCAATTCTTATTAGGAATGGTATATGGAATCAATGTAATTGGAAAAGCAATTTACAGGTAACTTTTAGCGAAAATGGCCAGCCAGCAAAAGTAATAACTAAAGACAATGTTGAATCGTTTAATTTTATTTTGTTGCCATCGTTCGAAATTACTAAAGATTTCAAGATGCCTGAAATTCTGCAATAAAATGCATCAAGAAAAACTATTTAGCTCCTATATAATTTGTTAATATGGAGCAATCATGATATAATAATTCTTATAGAAAAGGGCTTATGTGAGATATTATATATTAATTTTTTTACTATTTACCATATCTAGTTTTTCTTACGGACAAAGCATTGCTAAAGAAAAAGCAGAAGAGCTTTATAGCAAGATTGAAAACTTTATAAAAACATTGCCGGCTGATTTACAAAAACAGCTTACTGATCCTTGCGATGCAATCAAAGTTTTGTTGCATTATCTTTCAACCATCGATAAACCATTATCAGAAAAACAAAAAAGACAAACTTTAGCGCTTATTGGTCTTTTAAAAGAATTACAGAAACATGAATTGTGTGCAAAAAATCTGAGACCAAATAAGTAACCTCATTTAGCCTCAGATCTTGATACGAGTAACCGCTAAATAACCCGAAGGTTTTTAGACTTATATCACGCGTTCAAGAATTTTTGATATTCTTTCTATCTAATCTCAGTGTATAATAATAAAACCCTTAAAAACAAGGGTTTTTATGTTTTTTTATTCGTTTGTTGCTTGTTCGAGCTCCCGATTTAATGTTGATAATAAATCATCATCTTCTTCATTTTCATCAGTATTATTTTCATCCAATTGATTTCTTTTTCTCAGGCGTTGTGCTACTTCTTCAACAGAAGGCTGACAAATACTTAATAATTGTTGACCTCGTACCGCTAATTCTGGATTATGTGGAAGACCGTATTTTTTGTAAAAAGCATGAACTGCATATAAATATGCATCGCCATCTGGCCCATTAATTAATTTACCATGTGCGCCTGAAGCAAGCTCAACCAAATACACATTTTCATGGCCAGCTTGTTTTAGTTTTATATATAATCGACGAGAACTTTTAATAGGCACCACTTTATCTTTTTTTGAATGAACGAACATAACTGGTATTGTATGAGGGACTTTTTCAATAGTATGTAAAGGGAAAGTGCCCTGTGGATTTATGCTTGGAAAATGTTTTTGGCAAATTTTGTAACCAATTTTTTCTGAAAATGGCACCCAGGATACGCAATAACGATCAAGTAAATGTCGAACTATTGAGGACAGTGAATCAAATGGAGATTCTAAAATGAGCGCTTTTACATAATCAGGCTGTTCTTGCGCTACATAATTTATAATAGTAGCCGATCCACGAGAGATGCCAGTAAGAACCATATCGAAATTCGGTAATTCTACTTTTGTTTTTTGACATGCGAGAGCTAATCGATTAGTATCTTCATCTTGCCCAAGATTTACTTTTTTGCGAAAATATTCATTATCATCATTCTTCGCGTCAGCAAAATTGAATAATACCAATGGTTCATTAATAAGCCATCGATCATTGAAACGCAAAGAATTATCTTCATTTTTATCAATAATACGAGAAAATAAAGTAATTCCTTGGTTTTGTGTAGCGCCTAAACCGTGCGCAAATAGATAAGCGGTAGAATGTTCTGGTTCACGAAATTGCCGAATATTAAAGTTAAATTCACCTTCATTCAGTTGGTCTGCGGTAAGATATGATGAAAAAAATAATAAGACATAAAACCACAACATAACGTCCTCCCCCTTGATTTTTGATATAACATTATTCTCTATTTTAAATTCTATTCTTTGAAGAGATCAATAGTTTTAGTGAACAAACAAATCCAAGTAGAAAATACGGCGTTTTTAGATTAGGTTGTTATGAAAATTGTAGAGGTATTGTTTTTTATGATTTTTATGATCAAATTCTTTTTGAATGAAGGTGTTATAATTTGTATAAATTTTAATTTATAAATTATTATCAATTATTTTCTATAAAAATTAACGCTTTTTTTTATGTAAAAGTTATACATTTTTAGTTGACAATGCATAGAAAAAAAGGAATAACTAAGTGTCATTGTTGGTACAAATTCAAAAGGGATAGTGTGAATAAAAATAATTACTTAATTTTTTTAATGATTTGCACAAATATATATGGAATGGAAGAAGATTCTCAGGCCTTTTCTAATAGTTCATTAAAAAAAAATTTCGTTGAATTGTATAATCATGAATTAACCCAAGAATCCGAGGGGACTTTTTATCAAGATAATCTAAATCAAACTCCTGAGAATAATTTAAAGAATGAGCTTAGGGAAACATTATATAAATTAAATGCAAAAAATATCTCAAAAAAAGAAGTTGATTCCAAATTAATAAAATTAGCATTGGAAAATTGCCCAAATAGGTTAAAAATTTTAATAAAAAAATTTGAAGCAAAAAAAGATAATCCAGAAGTTCAATATATTTTGCCAACCAGAATACTTTTAGAAGGGCCATCTGGTTCAGGAAAATCACTTCTTGCACAAATTATTGCCAAAAAGGCAAAGCCTAAAACTTATTTTTTAAAAGGAACAGCCTTTGCAAATGAGTATCAAAATTCTGGAGCTCAAAATCTGAATAAATTGTTTGAGCCGTTGTTAAAACTAAATAAAAAAGTAGCGATCATTATTGATGAATTAACTGCATTAGGGAAATGCTCTTCTTCTAACAATAATAATCGAGTAGATCCTGAGATAATAAAAGAATTTTGGATGTTATTAGATAAGTGTGATGAAAAAGATAATATTTTAGTCATTGCGACCGCTAATGAAATAAATCAGTTACCTCAACAAATTAAAACGCGATTTGCTATCGATTCTTTTTCTATTGATCACCCACAAAAAGAATTTCGACTAACTATATTAAAAGAATTTTTACCTGAATTTGGTAATTTATGTTACTGGCAAAAGTATTGGTACTTGTATCAAACAAGTAATGTATCAATAAGAGAACTAAGAGCTATAATTAGAAATGTACGATTATATAAAGAGGATGCCGAGAAAAATATTTGTTTTGCAGATATTTGTAAAGAATTATCCAATTTTCATAAATCGCAAAAAAAATATCAAATACCTATAAGTAAAAAAATTATGAACAATTTGCATTGGATAATTCCAACTATAAGTAGCATTTTATTGCAGCAGCAATTTATTACAAGGAAGTTTCTTCAATAGGAGAAACTATAAGATTTTTTAAAGATACTTTTGATCCTTTGGGTAATCTTATTCACCGAAAGATAAAATAATGAATAGCAGGGAAGCTTTAGAATATTTTAAAAATTTAAAAATATCGAAAAATGAACTTATGGATCGAATACAATCAGAAAAATTAGAATTAATAATAGATGCTCCTGTTGTTATTTATTCTAAAGATCTAATTAATCTTCTAAATACATATAAAAAAAAGATATTTCTAAAAATCAATTAATTGAATGGGTTAATACTATTTGGTTTTCAGATTGGTATGATTATGCAGATGAAGAAGCAAATTTAATTGCAAGTGTAATGGAAAAATTAGAAGAATTAGATGAAGAAAATAAAATTTTAATGGACAGCGATATTGATTTTTATATTGAAGTCTTATCAAAAAATAAAGAAATTTTTTAAATGTATACTAAAACTTTCTAACATTGATTAACAAGGCAATTAAATGATCAAATTTTATAAACTATTTTTTTTAGTGGTAAGCTTTAATCTTTTCAGCTATGAAACTCAAGATTTAATAGAGAATAATCCGTCAGATTCAAGCAAAGTGCCGCAAGAATATGTTGAGTGTTATAATTATGAAAGTAATGATTCAGTACAGTATGATGATTTAGGTAGAAAGTACACTCTTTTATATGAAAAGGAAGTAAACTTTAATAAAATAATGCAAGATTTACATATTGAAGATATTTCAAATATGTTTTTAGATGATGAATTAGTAAAATTAATAGTTTATAATTGTCCACGTAAACTTCGATGGCTTATTGGTGATTATGCTAAACAATTTTTTACTAAACAAAATAATTTGCCAACAAAAATTTTATTAACGGGGCCTTCTGGTACTGGTAAATCAACACTAGCTCATATTATTGCACAAAAAACTAATAGAAGAGCATATTTCATACGAGGATCTGCATTTTCAAATGAATTTCAACATTCTGGTATTCAGAATTTAAGTAAGTTATTCGAAGCATTGTTTGAGCTTGAAGTTCCGGTAGTGCTTGTTATTGATGAGTTAACTGCATTAACTAATCGTTATAATGAGCGGAAATTAGATCCTGGGATGGTCGAAGAATTTTGGATGTTATTAGATAAATGTGAAAAAAAAGGAAATGTTTTAGTCGTTGCAACAGCTAATGATATTGATCAGGTTCCTCAACAAATTAAAACGCGTTTTGCGGGGCACTTATATACTATTGAAAATGCGAGTTTTACTTTGCGAAAAGAGCTTATAAAATATTATTTCAAAAATTTTGACACTTTAAATTTTTGGCAACAATATTGGTTTTTGTATCAAACAAAGAGCCTTTCAATGCGAGAATTAAAAGATATCATTGAGAATGCAAAATTTTATAGTGTGCATAGGAATGATATTCGCATTAAACATGAAGATCTCAGCGGTGCTTTATCTGATTACAAAGCAGCACAGCAAAAACTAACTGTATCACTACAAAATGAAATGAAATTCCATTTGCCTTGGATAATTCCTACAGCAATAGCTACGATTTTAAGTATTTATCAGATATATCTGCATCAGCAATCACTCTCAATTAAGAAAACTGCATAATAATTAAATAAAGATGAGGGCTTGAAAATTGTTCTAAAATTGTTGCGCTTCTTAAAAAACGACCTTAATAAGTCAATAAATATTCAAATAGCAAATTTATTGACTTATTAATTTTTTTGCTTATAATAAAAAGAAATAAATACTTAAATTTTAGGGGTTAAAAAATGAAAAAATACCTATCTCTCCTTATATTGTCTTTCAGTTTGAATATTTGCGCAGTAGGGCCTGGAACAAATAAGCCTGATGATCTTAAAAAACAACAAGAAATTGTTAAACAGAATCAAAAACGCAAAGATAGTTTATGGGCTACCATTGGTTGTGTTGCTTTTGGTGCTGTTTGTACATATTTTGGACATTCGCTTATACATTACGAAGTTGCCAATAAGATGAATAGCTATAACGGACCGATTATGGCTACCTCTGGTTTAATGTCTTTGTTTGTGTTTAGCAGTGTCAATTTCTGTGATTTTCTAAAGGCCTTTTATAAGAAAAAAGAACTAGAAAAAGCGCCAATAAATCTTGGTAAATAAGTTCATTTTTCTTCAACGATGGAGTTGTGAATGATTAAAAATAATAAATTATATATGATTTTACTATCTTTTTTTGCAGTTTGCTCTGTTGGTGCGATGGAAATCGTACAAGATTTTTCTTTAGTAGTTCAAGAATTTCAAGAAGCTACCGCTCAAGGAGATCGAAGAAAAGTTATAAGTTTTTTACAAAATAAATCAATTGAAGAAAAAAAGACTTTGGTAGAAACTACTGATAATAAAGGTTTTACTCCACTTATGCTCGCGGCGCGTAATGGACATCAGAATATAATTGAAAATATTTTGATTGATATACACAATAATGAGTATTTAAATAGCTTGGAATATATAAATAGAAAAGCACAGACTAAAGATCCATCAAGACAAGTATCGGCATTGTGGTTAGCTGCTGAGTTTGGCCATGCTCATATTGTGCATACTTTATTGCTTTCTGGTGCAAACCCTAATGAAAAAAAAATTGGTATACCTCTTTTGAATTTTCTAATTGTGAAAGCATTGAATGGTAATCTATCATCATTATATAATTTTCTTAACGCAGAAAAAATAGATCCCAACATTCAAGATATGTACGGAAATACTCCTTTAATAACTGCAATACAATCTGTTGCAAATATAAACTCAGATCTTTTTACTGGAGAAGAACCAATAGAAAAAATAGTAAAATTGCTTATGGAAAAAAATGTTAATCGCTGGATTAAAAATAATGCAAAGCAAACAGCATCTGATATTGCAAGAGAAAAAAAATTAGACAAAATTATTGAGATATTAGAAGCAAAAGCTATACGAAAATTTCTTTCTGCTGCCGCTCAAGGAAATCTCGAAGAAATTAAAAAGCTATTTCAAAAAGAAAACAAAAAAATGTTCGTTAACGCAATCGATGAAGAAGGGCGTAATTCTTTAATGTTGGCGGCACGTAATGGCCATAATGATGTGGTTGAATTTATTTTAAACGATATACAAAGTTGTGGTTATGTAGATTTAAAAGAATATGTGAATAGAAAATCTAAGCATTGGATTCCATCAAAAAATGTATCAGCATTATTCCGAGCTCGTTATTATAATCATCCTGATGTTGTTAAATCCCTGCAAAATTATGGTGCTGATTCTGATGATCAAGATCTAACTGAAGCAAGTGGCACCGATGAAATAAATCAATTTTTTGATTTCATGAAAAAAGACTTCAGAGAATTGCTGAAAAAAGAATAATTTTTTTGTAAAATTTTTTATAAAAATGAATATGACTCAAAATTTTTCCATAATCATTTTTTTATGAAGTTGTCCGAAAAATTTGCCAATAATTTCACTTGTTTTAAAAACAAAAACAATCGCTTGAATGTATTTGGATTAAAAGTGCCAAGCTTATCAAAATGAGGCCAATTTGTTTTTATTTGGCTTATCAGCCAAAAATTATTTTAGCACAATAGCAAATCTGGCTAAATAAGTTCATTTTTCAAAAAAATCCGCTTATCTTCTATAATTATTTATCTCAATCAGTTGATTTTTTATTGTAATTTATATTAGAATTATAGTAGTTTGATAAATAAAAAAAGGAAAAAATGATGAAGAATAAAAATCTTTTACTTGTCGGTCTTTTTGGGCTTTCGAGTTTATTATGTTATGGGGCAGAAATAAAAGTAGAAAAACCTTTAAGTTCTATAACTAATAACACAAAAGAAGATGTAATTGTTATGATAAAATATATGGTACCAGGAGAAGCTGATATACCGACTTTAAAAAGTGAATCGACTACTAAACTTATGCCTTCATATTCTTTTGAAACTGATTTAACACCTAAATATGGGCGCGGTAGGGTTATTTATGAAAAACAAATAATTGCCACAACAAATGGCAAAATTGCTCAAAAAGCAGGTAAGGCTGGGCAACATTATCGTATTATTAAATCTAATGATTCGATAGAAATTAAGGAAAGATGATAAAAAACAACCTGATTCTATTTGAAAATTGCTTTGTTATTGAGGAAAATTTCATCAATTAATTCTGCTAAAATAAAATCATTGGCTGATAATCCTATTTCTTCAAGCTAAAAGCATCAAACTTATCAAAATGAGGCTAATTTGTTTTTGTTTGGCATATCAACCAAAAATTATTTTAGCACAACAGCAAATTTTGCTAAAATAAAGTTATTTAGCAATAATTCACCTATCTTCTGTAATTATTATTCTCAATCAGTTGATTTTTTATTGTAATTTATATTAGGATTATAGTTGTGATAAATAAAAAAAGGAAAAAAATGATGAAGAATAAAAAGCTTTTACTTGCCGGCCTTTTTGGGCTTTCGAGCTTATTATGTTATAAGCAAGCAGACGCAGCTCTAAGAGTAGAAAAATCTTTGAGTTCTATAACCAATAACACCGGAGAAGGTGTAATTGTTATGATAGAATATAAGGTGCCAGGAGAAGCGGATAGACCGACTGTAAAAAGTGAAGCGACAACTCTCAAAGATGAGAAATCTTTTGAAACTGATTTGACACCTAAGTATGGCCGCGGTGGGGCTATTTATGAAAAAAAAATAATTGCCAAAACAATTGAGACAGGCAAAACTGCTGAGGTAATAGGTAAAGCTGGACAAAATTATCTTATTAGTAAATTAGGCAGAGGAGATGATGCTCGGATCTTAATTGTGAATACTCGTTTTCGTTTACCGCAAATAAAATTGCCTCCAAGAGTTCCACGAGTTCGAATTCCTACTCAATAGTTATTATGATTGGAGGAAAATTTCATCAATTAATCCTGCTAAAATAAAATCATTGGCTGATAATCCTTCAATTGCATGAGTATATAATTGAATAGTTACTTTATTATAAAAAATATAGATATCAGGATGATGGCCTTCTCGTTCAGCAACTTTTGCAATAGCATTCACAAAGTGCATTGCTTGTATAAAATCTTTCAAAATAAAGGTGCGTTCAATTTTTTGTGGATGCTCTTCGATTAATTTCCATTCAGAAAAATCATTCAGTAAAAAATAAATTTCTCCTTGCAATAATGGTTGTACGCCACCTTCACATGGCGCGCATTGTTCATTTTTTATAATTTCCATAAGTTCCTTTTGATAGCTAAAGCTTAGAGAGCTTGCAAACATAGTATTTAAAACAATTATTCTTAATATTTTCATTACAATTCCTTTTTTTACTTTTTAATTGCTTCATAGTATTTTAGTAAAGATAAAAAATAAATTATAGATTCATAATTTTTATACGATTGCTTGTTATGAGTAAAACATTACCAGATATTAAAACACAATTTCCAGAGTGGTATCAAGAAGTTATTTATCAGGCAGAACTTGCTGATCAATCACCGGTGCGAGGTTCGGTTGTTATTCGCCCGTATGGATTTGCTATATGGGAAAATATTAGAGATACATTAGATCAACGAATTAAGGAAACCGGCCATCAAAATGCGTCTTTTCCGTTATTAATTCCATTATCGTTTTTGCAAAAAGAAGCGGAACATGTGGAAGGTTTTGCACCAGAACTTGCAATTGTTACGCATGCCGGCGGCAAAGAACTCGAAGAGCCATATGTGATAAGGCCTACTTCTGAAACTATTATTCATTATATGTTTGCCAAATGGATTAAATCATGGCGCGATCTACCGCTTAAAATAAATCAATGGGCCAATGTGGTACGTTGGGAAATGCGAACGCGGCCATTTTTACGCACAAGTGAATTTTTCTGGCAGGAGGGGCATACTGCGCATGAAACAGCGGAAGAAGCTGAACATGAAGCAACGATGATGTGGCGTGAATATATTGATTTATATGAAAATTATTTAGCCATTCCAGTAGTTTCTGGTTTAAAATCGGAAAGTGAAAAATTTGCTGGTGCTGATAAAACCTATACGGTAGAAAGCCTTATGCAAGACGGTAAAGCATTGCAAATGTGTACTTCGCATTTAATTTCACAAGCTTTTGCTAAAAGTTTTGATATGGTCTTTCAGGATCGTGAGGGTAAGCTTGCCTATCCTTATTTAACAAGTTGGGGATTGACCACGCGTTCAGTAGGTGCCGTTGTAATGGTGCACGGTGATCAAAAAGGATTAGTGTTGCCACCAAAAGCTGCGCCAATTCAAGTGATAATTATTCCAATTTATAAAAAAGAATCCGATAAAGAAAAAGTATTAAATATTGCTGAAAATATTGCAATGAGCTTAAAATCATTCGTACGTGTTGAGATTGACGCAAACGAACATGAAACACCGGGTGCAAAATTTTATAAATGGGAATTAAAAGGGGTACCGTTAAGATTGGAACTTGGTCCTCGAGATATTGAGGCTGGCCAAGTAATTATTGCTGATCGTTTAGGTTTATCCAAAGAAGCAGTTTCATTTGATAAGGTAAATGATTATATCAAAATTAAGCTTGAAGAATTGCATCAAGCAATGTATCAGCGTGCTTTGGATCGATTAAAGTCTCAATGGTATAAAGTTGAAAAATTAAATGAATTTGCTGATGATTTAACACAAAAAGGTGGTTTTTATCAAACCGGTTGGTGTGGTTCTGCCGAATGTGAAAAGCAATTAAAAGATTATAAAGCAACAATACGCTGCTTACTTGATGAAACAAGCTTTATAAGTTGCTTTAATTGCGATCAAAAAAGCAAAGCTGATATTCTTATTGCGCGAGCATACTAATCGAATGGAAGGAGATTAGTTTTATGAAGTCAGTACTTACGCAATACGAAGCATATTTGCTTACACAAAAGCGTGCGGCTCCAAATACATGCGATGCTTATAAACGCGATTTGGAGCAAGCGGCATATTTTTTAAAAGAGCATGAAAAAGATTTTGAAAATGCTACGCATGCCGATTTAAAATTATTTTTACACCAACTAGTAAACTTGCAACTGAGTGCACGAAGCCGTTCGCGTAAATTATCATCATTAAAAGCATTTTATGCATGGGCATATGAAATATTAGGTTGGGAAAATATAACAACTGATTTAGTATTCCCTAAATTAGAAAAACGATTGCCACAGTATTTGACTGAGCAAGAAATAGAATTGTTATTTGAAACGGCACAAAAAGACAGTTCAATTCTTGGCATTCGTAATCATCTTATGCTTTGTTTACTCTATGTTTCTGGTGTACGAATTACAGAAATGATCAAGTTAAAAATTGCCGATATTCAATTTGATAGTGGTTTTATAAAAATATCCGGAAAAGGAGGCCGTGAGCGCTTGGTGCCATTGCCACAAGGTGTGTTTTCTTTACTGCGCACTTACCTTGATACTACGCATAAAAAATTAATTTCATTGAAAAATGAAAATATCGAATATCTTTTTCCTATCGTCTATAGTGGTAAAGTTAAACCGATATCACGACAATCGTTTTGGATGATATTAAAACAGTTATGCAATCAGGCAAATATAAAACGCCCTGTTAGCCCACATACATTGCGCCATTCATTAGCGACGCATTTATTAAAAAAAGGTGTAAATCTTCGTTTATTACAAATGCTACTCGGGCATGAAAGTATTGCTACTGTTCAAATTTATACGCATATTGAAACCGATCATTTACGTAAAATTTATGATGAAAAACATCCGCGAGCTTAAAATAGTTTATTCGGGATTCTTTCTGATATTTATTCTATTTACCCCTTTGTATACTATGGAATCCATTACCGTTAATATTAATAATTTTCAATTAAAACAAATAACTGAAATACCCAATGAAATAACTAAGCATATAGTGTCTTTCTTGCCGCCAGATTCTATTCATAGGCGTTTATGTTTAATGCTACCAAGCTGTGCTTTAAATGAGTATGAAGTAGAAGAACTCATAACTAGGTATTTAAAAGTAGGCAAAAAGCACCCTGATTTATGGTTTAAAAAAGCATTTTCTACAAAAAAAATAGAATGTGGTTGGAAAAAATATTTACAAAGTCTTGATAGGCATTTAGATAATTTAATTATACGTAAATCAAAGCTAGAAAATTATCATCCGATAGATATATCGATCATGAATAAGGCTGAATTAAAAAAAACTATACAATTTTTAAATATTAAACGATTCGATTTATATTATTTGAAGAAATACAATAAAAATAAGTTGGATAAATGCATAATGCTGCATCTTATTATGCCGCTCTGTGTTGCGGCGGGCGTTTTCGGAAGTTTATTTATAGATGCTATTATTTTAGATCCAGATCCATTAGATTCTTCTTTTCAGAAAGAATTTTTTTTGAAGGCAATTACCAGTTTTTTATTTTGGGGAAAATCGATGTCTATTTTGAAAAATAATAAGTTTCTACAAATGAGTCGCATACACTCTACTTTAGATCATGATTTAAAATTTATCGAACAGCAACTTTTTAATATTTATGAACAAGAATTTATATTATAATTTACCCTTAAATTATTTCAATTTATACAAATGAACATCGACACTTTTTGACCACGTCATTGGTATCTTATACTTTTTAACCAATTGAAAACTTTGATGTTCTGGTAATTTACGTAAAGTAAGTACACGCAATCCTTTTTTAAGCGTAGCTAATTTATCAGTAATTTGTTGCATAAATTCATCAGACATACAGGTTGAAGCTAAATAAATAACGGTAGCATCATCAATATCACTTTTTAAGATATTTTCTTTTTTGAACTGTAATGCACGATTTTTTTCTAATTTATCTTTTTTTTCGAGCATTTTTTTTATATGTAATGCTTGCTTATGTCGTGAATCAGAAAGTTCTATCCCAACACTTTTTTTGACTGGTGAATCAAGATAAACCTTTGTAACCATGCGGCCAACACCGGAACCAAGATCATAAAAAATATCTTGTTTTGTAAGCTTGAGGTCATCTATGAGTATTTGTACACCTTTATCGGTTATTTCACCGTAGGTTGAATTGCCGCCTTCTTTTTCAATTAATGCGGTTTCTTCAGCTTCTATAATAAAACCATTTTTATTTTTGTATAATTCTTGCAGTAATGCATCATTGTTTGGCGTTATATTGAGCGAAAAACCAATACATAGAATATTCATGATATTTAATATAATATTTTGTTTTTTTTCCATTTCCCCCTTAACCCTATGCTAAAAGATAAAATATTTATTTTAATAAAATCAATATTATTGTAGTTGATACAAATAAACTGAAGTATTAGAGGACCATGTCATTGGTAGACAAAAAGTATTAACTAAAGTGAATTTTTTATGTTTAGGTAATTTTTTAAGCGTGACAATGCGTAGTCCTTTTGGCATGTTAGCAAGTTTATTAACAATTTTTTGCATTAAATCTTCTGAATAACAAGTAGAGCACATATAAACTACGGTGGCATCAGAAAGATCAGCTTCAGCAATATTTTGGTTTTTAAAATCTAAAGTACGATTAGGATCCAGATATTTTTGTTCTGACAATTGTTGTTTTATTGCCATTGCATATTTATAACGCGTTGGCGAAAGTTCTATCCCAACACTTTTTTTGACTGGAGTAGTTAAATAAGTTTGTATCGTCATTTTACCAACACCAGAACCAAGATCATAAAAAATATCTTTTTGGGTTAATTTAAGATCATTTAATAATTGTTGCGCTGATTCATAGGTAATTTCTCCATACGTGGGTGCGCCACCTTTTTGCTCGATCATAGCACTTTCAGTATTATCAATGCCAAAACCGCTAATATTATTATATAACGATTCAATAAGTTCTTTTGCTTTTTGATTATCAAGCGTTGTTGATGATAACGATGAAGTACTCATAGAAATGCCAATTACCACTATAGATACAACAGAGATACTCAAAAAAATAATTCTTTGATTCATGACACTCCTTTTTGCAAATGATAATATATATTTAAATTTACATTATTTTGAAAAGAAAAAAGGAGAGAAAACAAATTATTAATAAAAAAAACTATAATATTCGTATTTTTTAAAATTTTTTAATAAATTAAATTATATTATAATGAATAATATATTATGTATTTATATCGCCAAAAAAAATAATTAAATTTTAGTAAACAGAATCGATAAAAGTACTTTTGCTAAAATTATCTTCACTGTGTATACTAATTATAAAATTTTAAAGCATCGAAAATAAGATAAAAGGACTTCAATGGCTGGTAGCTTTGTTGTTGACCAAAAAATATTACTTTCTATTCTTTCTGCAATGCAACCTATTTGTTCAAAGCGGACTACAATTGATGCAACTTCATCAATTCTATTTCAGGTAGGGCATAAAGAATTAATACTTAAAAGTACCGATTTAGAAATAAGTTTACAGGCAACCTGTGAAATTAATGATAGTTCTTTTACCGATCAACAGTCTTTTTTAGTTTCAGGTAAACGTATTTTTGATTTAGTGAAAGAACTTGAAGGCGCTATTGAATGTTCTTTAGATAATCAACGATTTTCATTGCGCTCTGGTGGGGCACATCTTAATTTAAATATTAAAGATATTGAATCGTTTCCACCATTTCCTGAACGTATTGAAAATCTTACACATTTTGAGGCTTCTTTTTTAATTGAATTATTAGAAAAAGTAGCATTTTTAATTCCTCAAAATAACGCCAACCCTTCATTAAATGGGTTGTTTTTAGAATTTTCTTCAGAAGGTTTGATGATGACTACTACGGATGGACATTGCTTAGCGCAAATAAAAACAAATAAATATACATTAGAAGAAAATAAACAGTGGTTAATACCGCGTCGTGCGATTTTTGAAATAAAGAAAATAGTAGAAAATACTGATAATAGTGAAGTTTTCTTGGGTGTTTGCGGTAATCAATTAGTATTTTCAGGTGAAACATTCAATTTTTTTACTAAACTTCTCGCAGACCAGTTTCCGCAATATCAAGCTATTTTACAAAAAACTGATTTTTTGCCGGCAACACTTGATCGTGAACAATTTATTAAAACATTGCGTAGATCTTCTTGTTTATTGTCTGGCCAATTTCTGGCAACAAGATTTGCTTTTGATAAAAATGCGTTAAAAGTTTCGATGGAAAACAAGGAAGTTGGCACGTTAAATGAAGAACTTTCTTTGCAAAAATTTGATGGCGCTGAACTAGATATTAGATTTTATGCCCCATATTTATTAAATGGCTTACAATCTTTTGAAGAAAAAGAGGTAACGTTTTACCTAAAAAATGCTACTAAGCCAATTATTTTTGAAGCAAATAAGCCCGAATATCATGTAACCTATTTGGTGATGCCAGTGTCACCGACGACAAACTAGTTTTTAATAAGTGTGCAAATTTGTAATCTAGAACTCAAACATTTTCGGTGTTTCCCTCAGATAAAACTTGCAATAGAAGGACCATTGTCGCTTATTGTGGGCCCTAATGGTTCTGGAAAAACATCTATTTTGGAAGCACTTCATTACGCATGTTATTTGCGTTCTTTCCGTTCAAGTTCACCAAAAGAACTTATACATTTTGAAGAGGATAACTTTTTTATTAAAATTAATCTTCAAGATTATGAAATTCAATTTAATCATGACATTCAGATTGGTTTTACCGGAAAAAAAAGATTGGTCAAAGTTGATCAGCACGCAATAAGCTCTTATAAAGAATTGATAAAATATTATCGAATAATTACGATTACCGAAGATGATATTGGACTTATAAAAGAAGGCCCTGACATCCGTCGTACCTTTATTGATCAGGCTTGTGCTCTTATAAATCCAGATTTTATTCAACAGCTGCGTACTTATAAACAAATTCTTCAGAACCGTAATGCATTACTACAAGGTAATAATGTAGATAATGCTTCATATGAAATATGGACGGCTCAATTATTTGAAAATGCCCAAATAATCCAAAAACATAGACAGGCATTTTTAAAAAACCTAGAACAACAAGCTAATAAATTAATTGGCGAGTATTTTGATTCAGTTAAAATTGCTTTTTCTTATCAAGCCAAAAAAAAGACGCTTGATGCTACTTGTTTAGAAGATTTTTTGAGTCGACATGAGTCTCTAAAACAGCAAGAATATCTCTTTAAACGATCTCTTTTTGGTCCTCATTTAGATGATATAAGCATACAATTTAAGGGGAAAGCATCAAAATCATTTGCTTCAAGAGGGCAACAAAAGTTGCTTATTCTTCTTATAAAAATAGCCCAATTGCAAGAACTAACCAAAGCACAGGGCCCAGTAATATTGCTTTTAGATGATTTCATGACCGATTTTGATGCCGAGGTTGCCCAAAAGCTTTTGAAAATACTTATGAATTTGTCTACACAGCTTATCTTTACTTCCCCCGTAGAAGCTGGTACTTTTGAGCAACAATTACTTAAATATGGCGCGCAGCGATTATTATTGACATATTGAAACAAGGGGCTTAGGTCTAATCTTTTTATATTTTGGCTGTTTGACAGACGTGAAAAAAATACCTATACTGGTTGTAGTTATAGTTTGAAATTGTGGCATCTTTATGATGTATTCAAAATAAAAAAAATTTGACTTTTTTGCAATTTTATTCAAACTAGTATCTTACTAGTGGTTAAAAACCACATTTAACATAGGCTTCATTACTACTCTCCTTTTTTCCACCGCATTGATTATATCAATGCGGTGGTTTATTTTTTATATCATTCTGTTTTTTGATGCTTTTTGGTAGCCTACAAGTAAATCTAGGTAAAAAAAGGAGTATCTTCGTGAAGCGAATATCGTTTTTTTCTATTTTTTTCATCAGCTGCTTGCCGCTATCCATGAATGCAATTATTGGTACAAAACTTGATGTCCCCGAGCATACGCCTCATATTATTGTTCATTTTAAACGCCCACCAAAAAATGAAGCTGAACATAAGCGTTGGAATGAAATCATTGAAAAATCATTAGAACAAATTAATAAAAAACTAGCGCAAGAAGGTCTTATTACTCCTTTAAAAAAAGAACAATTATTGCAATCATTTTGGGATATATTCAAGCAATGGTATTACAAGCTTTTTTACAAAAAATATTCACCTGAATATCCAAAAAAAGAAAATAGAGCTTTTTTTGTGCGCACTGACCGAGATTTTGGCTCATATACCATGCATATTCCTTATGGCGTATCTTATGAAGTATTTCAAAAATATTTAGAAGAAATTTATACTCAATATGGCGTTGAATTTCATATGGATAAGGATGCGCCCATACAAATAACGCAAAAACCTAATATTGGATTTGAAGGAGAGCATTTTACTTTAGAAAAACTGGAACAACTCAAAGCCAGTCAATTAGTTAGTAAAACAAAACAAGAAATTGCTTTACTAAGCCCGAAAAAAGAAGAAAATAAACAAAAAATTGATAAACTTACGCAAGAGCTGAATCATATTTTAAAAATGAAAGAAGCATTATCTTGGCATTTATCATTTCCTACTACGGGAATTTTGCTCAAAGAGCCTTTTTATCCACCGGCTTATCCATATATACCCCATTTTTTCAGTCTATGGCAATTAGCACCCCAAAAAGGACAACATATTCGCGTTGCGGTTATTGATACGGGCGTAGCGGCTTATGCTATTAAAGATGATCCTGCTTATAGAAAGCATAAAGATTTAATGATAAGTATGAAGCCCGGCATGCATAATTTTAATATTGTGAGCGCAGATGGCCTAGATCCAATAGAACAATTAATTGAACTTATAAAACCATATATTGATTCCAATCAATTCAATCAAGAATATTTGGAGGATATGTTGCCTGAATGGATTAAAGCGTACTTAATTAATAATAATGTGCAGCCAATTAAAGATTATTTACAAAAAAATGGGAAATCAGATCTTATAATGCCTATTGGTTCGTTGACAAAAAAAGGTGAAGAAGCACTTAACGCGATTACTACGGGACGATATGGTATTAATCCTCATAAATCAGGGATTAAAAAGCCCTTTACTATAAAAAAGTTAATTGAACCGTATGAGCAAGATGTAATACTTGAATTATTACCTATGCCGAAAATTACAAATGAAAAAATTACTTTTGTAGCAGGACATGGCACGCATACGTTTGGTTTAATTGCAGGAAAAGCCCAAAAAGAACCCAATGATGATCCTGGTATTTTTGGCATAGCGCCAAATGCAGATGCTTTTATGATAAAAGCATTTCAAGATTCTGGTGTAAGTGAAAAATCAACGCTTATTGCTGCGCTTAAAAAAGCAATTATTCATGATGCAGATGTAGTAAACTTAAGTTTAAAAATAGCAGATAATTTAGATTTAACTGAGCATTCAGCACAATTATTAGAACGTATGATTGATCTCATACCCTATGCCGTTGCTGCATCAGGTAATAATGGCGACCCTCATTTGCCAAATTATGCGGGAGAGGTTGAATCCTATCCGGCTCGATTTGCTTCCGTGGCATTTGATGTTGGTGCATTTTTATATCGTAATGGCAAAGCTATTATTGCTCCCTTTTCTCAATACGAACCCGGAGTGGGGCCTCTTTTTGTTGCACCCGGGTTTGATATTTTAAGTAGTGGTTTGGTACCAGGGCAAAAGGAAGATTCAATTTATGTGTTTATGGCTGGTACTTCCATGGCAGCACCAATAATGACTGGTTTTGTTGCGCTGATGTTGGGAGAATTTAAAGATAAATTTACTCGCGAACAATTACTTAAAGTTTGTTATACGTCGGCCTTTAAGCTCGAAGACAATGAAGAATGGCAAAAAAAAGTTATTTTAGGTGTACTCGATATGCGCACGGCATTATTCATTCTTCACGTTCTAGAAGCATTCAAGAAAAGTATAGAAAATAGAAATCTAACATTTAATATTGAAAATCAATTTGATTATGTATTACAGGCGATTCGTTATATTTTAATTGATGAAACGCAAACTTATGCAAAAGATTATTTGGATGGTGTGGCGTTTCGTACAAACTATATGGCCTATTTTAATAAAGCACAAAAAAATAAAAATAAATTTGATAAAACAAAATATTTTATGCCAAAAAACTTGCAAGAAGCTGTTGATTACATCGTAAATACATTGCTTCTCAGTTTGGGTGAAAAAATTTTAGAAAAACATGCATCTCAGGAAATTATTAAAAAAGTTTCTGAGCTATTTGGACAACCTTCTATTGATTTATTTGTAGATTTACCAGCAGCAGCAAAAGAGCGCTTAATTACAAAGGAAACTGAAAAATATTGGGCTAATAAAGCTGAAGAAGTTAAGCTTGCAAAAGGACAAGCAATTATATGATATATTTTTTATATTCGTTTCTTTTTATATCTATTTTTTCCCAGGCGCAGGAATATATATATCCTGTTTCATATTCAGCCTTTGAAAATGCTATTTATTTTATCTATCAAAAAGATTTAAATACGGTAGAATTATGGAAAAAATCGTTAAAATCTAAAAAAATGGTAAAAGCACTCCCAAGTAGATTTATTCCTGCCGCATTTCGATTACTTCCCGATTTAAAAAGCTTTAGTTTTATTCATAATGATGCCATTTACATTAAATATTTTAATAAGCGCTCGCCAAAACGTATTGAATTTTATGAACCAATTTATGGTATTAATAATATTGAATGGATTGATAATGAACATTTTTACTTTGCCGCACGCTCATCAGGCCAATATAAAATTTATAAAAGCGATTTGCTTGGTAACATTGAATGCTTAATTAATCCTAAAGTTGGTGATGTTTTATCACCACAAATGATAGGAAATACTCTTTTTTATATTGAAAAGAACATGGATAAGAAAAGCTATCAGGTGGTTAAAAAAGATGAGCAAAAAAAGACTTTTTTGTATTTTTCCAATAAGCCAATTAATTTTTTAAATATGCTTTCTGATTTTTTTGGTTTTTTTCTTGAATATTTTCCGGAATATACTAATGATCGTATATATTTTTCTTATTTTTGCATAAAAAAAGACCAAGCAAATTGGTGTGTGCAAAAATTATTTAATTTTTCAATTCCTGCAGCTTATTTAGTTGACACCGAATACCGTTTGTATGAATCAATTTTGCCTTTTTTGCCGCGATATTTTGATGAAAAAGTCTATTTTTGCGATTGTTCTCATAACAATTTAGGTGTGCTTGATATTTTTTCTTATGATTTTATTACTAAGATTATAGAAAAAAAAACAAACGCTATGGATGATAATAGTTCATATATTTGTCCCTTAATAGTAGATAATCGGTTATGGTATGGAAATTTGTCTTTAATAAAAAGTAATCGCTGTTACGATAATGATTGCCAATAATATAAAAGGCCAATATAAAAGCTTAATAATTAAATTGTCTTTGTATTGCAGTGTTTTTATGTCATATATTGCAAATGCAATACTATTGGCCGCAACACCAATAATAGCTAAGTAAGTTACACCAAAGAGATATTCCATGTAAGCAGTTCCACCTACTCCTATAGCTTGTCTTAATTCCATTTGGCTGGTAATTAAAACAAATAAAAGTCCACTGCAAACACCTAAAATACTTAATGTTGAAAATCCAAGCAATGTGGTTAATTGTTGATGTTTTAAAAACGCAAGTAATGTTATAAATAGTATAATCATGCAAGAAAAAAATAGAATAAAGAATGTCAATGCAGTGCCAATAACATTACGATTCGATAAGAGATAATAGTAAAGCTGGGGAAAAGCATCATATTCAAATTCTTTCATGCCAAAATTTGTATTAAAATTTTCCTTTTTTAGACCATAAAAACTTTCTTTTAAGTGCCAATGAGGAATATAGAGTGCATTTTCAATGCCAGGAAAGATAGTTGGCGTAAATATGCTTTCGAAATCCGGAATTAATATAACATTCTTTTCAAAATCCTGATGAGTTAACCTAATTTTTGTATGTCGAAAATCAAATGGATATTTTGATAAATCAAATCGTTGAAATATATGAGCGGTAAATCGCCAGCCCATAATTTCATAATTTTCAGTGCTATGGTCATAAATTTTATCAATATATAGTGTTGCCGCATCAGGAAAAATAATTCCTCGCGCAATATCTTTGGGAATTGTTTTTTTGTATTTTTGCCAAACTATGCCATTTAAAATGAGGCCAGGATAAATTTCATTGTCTTTACGGGTAAAAACCATGTGGTCAATAAATAAACCGGTTGGTATTTTTATATATTTTTCACCGTTATCTGGATATGTATTAAAAAAATCATTGATATCTTGTTTTGCATAGATTGGGTTATATTCACCATATTTTAATAAATGTTTGGTGTGTATTCGATACCATAGGGTGTTTAATGCAATAAAACACCCTATAGATATAAGCATCGATATAATCCACCAATGATTACTTTTTTTTGCATAACGCAATCCAATAATAATCATGAGAGCAATAAATGAAAATAATGATAATAACAGAAACCCAATAAATATATGGTTAAGCTGGTTAAATTTTTCTACTGATAAAACTGTTGTTTTCTCTAGTTGCAACGATTCAAATGAATAAAAAAGCTTTATAATAATGGGGATACTTAATACTACAAAGATACTAAGAAAATATATGAGTTTTTTTCTTATATTTTTGAATATCATTATTGCTTCCCTTTTTATCAATAGTATACTTAATGCAATTAAGAAAAAACCATATTTTTAGCTATAAAAGAAATTTTTCTATGAAATCAAAGATCAAATACTTAATTTATTTTTTTATAAGCTTCAATTGTTTAAGCATTGAAAACAAAATCCTCAATTTAAATCAGCTACCATTAGAACTTAATCTACATATTTTTGAATATGCTTACTCAGAAATGCTTTCGGAATCTAAACTTGCATTCTCGGGAGCACTGTTAAAAAGAATATATATTGAAGATCGACAAAGAGAAGCAAAACCAACAGAAATTAAAAAAATTTTATTGGAACATTTTGATAAAGCGAAAAAAGAATACTTAGAGAAGTTGGAGAGATTAGTAATTGAAACTGCAAAGCCATTTTTAAATATAGAGTTAAAAAAATGGAAATATCTACATTTTGGTTCAAATATCATAAATATGCATATTGAAAACGACAAATATATTAATATAGTTGATCAATATGGATTGCATCAATTTGATTTAGATGCTTATCCAGAACAACCATCATCAATATTTAAACGTTTTTTGCAATCATTTAAACAGGGGTTTCCTACTTTAAAAAATTGGGTATATAAAGTAAATTTTGATTGCAGTAAGGGCATTATTGATCTTGGAGGGCACGCTTTTGGCAATCAAAACCACAAAATTGTTTTTTCTAATAAAAGTAAACGCGTACTTTTTAATTATAAAAGCAATAAAATTGAATCAAACCTAGAGCTTTTTGATGAAAAATTTAAAAATCCGTTCATTCGAGATATTAGTCCTGATAATCGATATATATTAGTAGAAATTGAACCCTACTATTTACTAGTTTATGATTTGCTTGAGAATAAAGAAATATTGAAAATTAATGACAAGAGAGCGGTAAAATTTACACGAGATGGTTATTTATTAATAGCGACTGAATGTCGATTCGAAATCGAATTAGAAAAAATAGATATATCAAATAAAAATAATAAGCGGCCGGCTATTAATTGTAAGATAGCTTATAATCTTTACGGTAGTTATCTTTCAAGTTATTTATGTGGAGCAATTAGTCCGCAAGGCAATATAGCTATTGCTTATTCTAATGAAAAGTGTACTGAAATAATAATTCTTTCTGCTGATTTAAAAAAATTAGATCAATTTTTATTAGATATTCCTATAAAAACAATAGAATTTTCATTAGATGAGAAATTTTTAATTTCACCGATAGGTGAAAGAGCTCATATAATTAATATAAAAAATCAAAAACACCCTATCATTAGTGGTCATTATGATAAAATACATTACGATAATAAAACAATTTCCGGTATAAATGATGAAAATGTATATATTGCACCACGTACTGATAGGTTATCCCATCAACAGTTGTTATTTTTAGACCGTGTATTTAAATTGCGTACCCTTAATAATGAAAAACTCATTAAGGAAGAAAGAAATAATTTATTAAAAAATCCCATTTTATCTGAATTTCAACCGCAATTATTTAAAGATTTTCTTGTACGTGCCATTAAAAATGGTAATTCAAATCCTATCGTTATCCAACAATCGATAACATTAGTTTCTGCAATGAAGCAATTTCTACAAGAAGCGATCTATTATTGGCCGTTCAAATTTATGCACATATTGATACCGATGGGGTCAATAGGGGCTATTGGGGTTATTTGCTATCTTGCATGCCGCCGCCCCAACAATTTTTAACATAATATATATTATTTGACAAAAAGAATTCTTCTTAAATTATAAATTTTTATTTTTATCTTAAAAAATAATCAAGTGAAAATCGTCCACCACCAGCAAAAATTATTCCCCAAAATACAAACATTAATGATAAAGGATGTGACAGTGTACTGAATTCATCTCCTTTGCCAATATGATAAAGAATGGCTACAAGCATAACACAACTAATTAAGAATGCTGCTAAGCGTGTTGCCAATCCTAAAGTAAGCGCTATGCCACCAAAAAATTCACTTACTGCTGCACATAAACCCCAAAATATTGGCCAAAATGTTATACCGAGATTGCTCATTTGGCTACCGATCCATCTCCAATTTTCATAACCACCAATTACTTTACCGAATCCATGCTTAATAAATATTCCGCCTAATCCTAAGCGAATAATGAGCAGCCCAATATCTTTTGCCCAAGTACTATTTGATAATAATATTTCCTTAATGCCATTCACAGAGCTCCTTATTTATTGATATTCATATAACTTATAATAAATATTAATGCATTGATAATATAGATTGCCGTACATAATATGCAAAGAGTTTGTATTTTAAAATACAAAATATAAGCAAGAATTAACGAAATAATCACTGAAACTAAAGAGCCATAAAACACCGTAGTGCTGTAACCCAAATAAGCAGCAATAAAAATAAATATATAAAATATCATACCAATAAATGAATTAGAAAAATAAAATAGTTTGCCATATTTACTTAAAATTGGTTTTGAACATGAAATTTTATCTGAAATATCACAAGTTGGCTTATAGAGTGGTTCGTGCTGAATTTTTTTTTCAATAAAGTAAGCATATAATGAAATAAAAAAACCTATTGCCGCCAAAATTAATATATAAATCATTCAATCTCCTTTAATATCTTTTATATGCAATTTATCATATCATATACTGTGAATGATTTAAGAGTAAATCTTTGAGGGAAGAAAAATGATCAGGGCATTATTTGTCAATTATCATGGGTTTTTTTTATTGTATATTTTCAGTATTTTAGCTTTATTTTTCGTTTCTTTTTTTTATAATCTTGGCCCTTTTTTTATATATTTTTTGTTAACACTTGCGCTTATTCCAATTATATATAAAGCAATTTTAGAATTAAAAAAAAAGCAGCTTGGCAGTGAAATTTTTTTCATTTTTGCAACTATTATTGGTTTAATTGCGCACGAAGAACGCGCCATTTTAATTGTTCTACTTATTTTATTAATCGCTCATTATTTGCAAACCATTATTGAAGAACGAACTGAAAATGCAATTGAAAGCCTAATTCAATTATTGCCAGAAAATGTGCATGTTATCAAAAAAAATAAAGAACATACAGTGCCTTTACATCAAATTAATATCGGCGATCATGTTCTAGTAAAAACAGGAGAAAAAATTCCAGTTGATGGCATAATTATTGAAGGCTGTGCTGAAATTAATGAAGCTTCATTAACGGGTGAAAGCCAACCTTTAATGAAAATGGATGGTCAATTAGCATATGCAGGAACTTATATTGAAGCAGGAAGTATTATCATAAGAACAAAAAAAATTGGTAAAGAAACACGCTTTGGACAAATAAGCCTGTTAATTGAGCAAGCATATAAACAAAAAGCTGATATTACTACTCTTGCAGATCGCGTCGCGCGATATATTTCTATCTTTTTTATTTTTTTTATTATCATAACATGGTTTTTTATGCGTGATTTAAATGTTATAGTATCGCTTTTAGTTTTTGGATCTCCTGTAGAATTAATTCTAATAACGCCATTAACTATACTTGCTGGCATCGCGGCAGCATTTAAAAATGGCATAATTGTTAAAGGAGGATATTCATTAGAGCAACTCGCTAAAACTGATGCAATGGTTTTTGATAAAACTGGAACGCTTACTATCGGTAAGCCTGTTGTAACGAGTATTCGATCGATAAATCCGCAATTTTCTGAGCAGGATATATTATTATTTGCAGCAATTGCAGAAAAACGCTCTGGACATGTTATTGCACAATCAATTTTAAAAAAAGCAAAGCAAGAAGGATTAGAAGTTCCGGATCCATCTCGATACGAATCAATTACGGGACACGGAATTGAAATTGTATATAATGAAAATATTTATTTAGTTGGTAATAAACATTTTATTGAAGCCCCTGAGCATGGCAATATTTCTCTTTCTCATGCAATATCCTGTGAATATGCGCATTCGACAATTTATGTTGCACAAAATAAAACTATTTGCGGTTTTATTTGTATAGCTGATGAAATTCGTCAAAATGCACAAGATATTATTCATGAATTAAAAAAAGAAGGTATTAAATCAATGTTAATTCTCAGTGGCGATAAACAGGAAATTGCTGATCAAGTGGCAAAAAAACTTGAAATTGATAATGCTTATGGAGAAGTAATGCCTGATGAAAAATTAAAAATAATAGATGCATTGAAAGCAAAAGGCCATATCGTAACTATGATTGGCGACGGTATTAATGATGCGCCAGCATTAAAATATGCTTCAGTCGGTATTGCAATGGGTGCGATGGGTATGCAACCAGCCATAGAAGCTGCCGATATTGTCTTAATGTCAAACGACCTAAATTTGCTTGTTTTTATTTATAAATTAGCAAAAAAATCCTTGCGCATTATTAAACAAAATATTTTTTGGGGACTCATTTTTACGCATGTATTGGGAATAATTTTAAGCTTACTTCGCTTTTTAAATCCGGTGCAAGCAGCTTTATTCCATGCCATACCGGAAATATTAATTTTCTTAAATACCGCACGGTTACTTTTATTTTAAATTATAAACAATCAATTATTTGCTAATATACTGATTTTTTATTCAATTTCACAATAATTATCCAGCTTGCTGGGCAATATGAGCTTTTTTACAAACTACCCTGCTTTCTTGCGTTCCCCGACTATATAAACGTAAATTTATTTTTTTGTGCTCTGAGCTTTTCTCTAATAAATAGTCTAGAAATTCGTTTAAAAAAAAAGTCTTTTTTTATTAAATCAGAAGACACAGAAAAAATAATTTTTTTTTCTAAACTTTTGTTTTTTGCTTGGTTTTGTTTTTGTTGAATATGCAAAGAACAATAAGGCGAACTCAATAGTTGGATAATTAATAAAATAATATTTGAAAACATTTGTTGCTTTTTTCTTAAATTTTGAATATTTTCATTATTATAATTTTATTCAAAAAATAATAATTTGTAAGGGGATTATGAAAAAAAATCTTTTGTTCTTGGCTCTTTTTGCATTTTTTAACGGTACAATATTAGGAATGGATTGTACTAAGAACAGAAAAAAAGAAAAAAAATGTGAAATTATTTCAAAATTACTTCCTATTATCAATAGTAAGTTACAACAATTTGAAAGTACGGCAGATACACTTTATTTTATACATCGTCCGATGCAAAATTTAGTTATGCCACTTTCTCATATGGAAAATTATCAATCAAAATCACATATTTTTGATTTGAATGATTATCCAAGTGTTGAACAGAAAGCGAAATTTTTTATTACTTATAATCGCTATAATAAAAAAGATGTTAAATTGGCAAGAAAAGTTTTTGCATTTTTTCTTGGTTTATCACCGCTGCTTTTAAATAAACCATGCCATTTTTGGCTTGAATCTTTTTTAGAATGTATCAATAAGTTATTGAAAACATATGAGTCTACGATTACTCAATTACCACTTTCATTGCAAGAATATCTATTCTCATCTATGATTGCAGACTTAAAGTTATTGGCAAATTTGCCGTATGAAATGAAATATACTCAGAAAGGTATCGCATCCGAACGGTTTAAAGAATTTGTAGCTAGCTTTGCGCATATGATTACACTTCAGACTAAATTATGCGAAACTCATATTCAAATACATAGAATTTTAATGCCAGATTTTTCTACCAGGTCTTTATCAATAATGGATTTTTATAAAAAATGTTTTGATATGAAAAATTGTACAAATATAACACTAAATAATCATGAAACAAAAAACACCGTAATAGCAAATCTATTAGCTATAATTACGTATCAATATCAAAATCCCCATGAAAATAAACAATTGTTATCTAATTATATTGCATTTTTAACCGAAAAGCTGGATAACCTATAGTAAATTTTTTAGTAATGAGGTATAAAAGTTTGTTTTTGGCGCCATATTGCACAAAGAGTTACTGCTACGGCATCAGTAACATCTGATTTTTCTGGAGATACTAAGTGAGGAAATAATCGCATTATAATGCGAGCAACTTGATCTTTTTGTGCTCCGCCAAAACCAGTAACTGCTTGTTTTACTTCTCGTGGTGAAAATTCATGTAAATTGAGTTGGTGAGTATTAGCCAATAAATAAAGTATACCACGCAAATAGCCAAGTTTTAAAAAATTTTGCGCATTTTTGCCCAAAAAAGGTGTTTCCAATGCTAAATCAGTAATGTGATGCGTAATAATTTTTTCATTAAAATAAGTATTAAACATGCCAATTCTTACTGATAGAGGTTTGCTACTTGGTAATTTTAAATAGCCACAATCTAATAGAAATGTTTTCGTTTGTTCTTTTTTGATAACACCGTAACCGGTTGCTGAAAAACCAGGATCAATGCCCAATACAATCATTACTTTTTTCTTTTTTTTTATTTTTAATCTTCATAATCAGTTTCATCAAATCGAGTAAGTTCGCGAACAAAATTCAGATATAATGTACCAGTTGGTCCGTTTCTTTGTTTACCTACAATTAATTCTGCTAAACTGGGATTTTCAGTGTCTGGATTGTATACAATATCACGATATAAAAACATAATAAGATCAGCATCTTGTTCAATAGCACCAGATTCACGCAAATCAGAAAGCATAGGTCTTTTATCTACGCGAGAATCTACTGCTCGTGAAAGCTGCGATAATGAAATAATTGGAATTTCTAATTCTTTGGCAAGTGCTTTTAAGGAACGAGAAATCTCTGAAACTTCCTGATGGCGATTTTCATGCCTTTTATTAGTACTAAGTAACTGTAAATAGTCAACTACTAAGAAATCGAGGCCATGTTCAATTTTTAACTTACGTGCTTTTGCTCGTAAATCCATAACACTTAACATTGCAGTATCATCGATAAATAATTTCAACCCAGCTAAATGTGCTGCCACATTCGTTAGCTCTAACCATTCATCTGAAGAAATTGATGCGTTACGAATATGCTGATGAGCAATACTAGCCTGCATAGAAAGTAATCTGAGTGTAAGTTGTTCGGCTGACATTTCAAGAGAAAAAAAACCGATAGAAAATCCATGATTAGCCGCTTGTGATGCCAAACTTAATGCTAATGCCGTTTTCCCCATCGATGGTCGCGCTGCCAATACAATAAAGTCTCCTTTCTGAAAACCAGAAGTCATCTCATCAAGACGTTTAAAACCAGAAGCAACGCCCGTAATCCCTTTTGCATGATTTTTAATATCAGAAAGATGTTCAAATGTTTTTTTTAACCAAATATTGAGCTGAACAAAACTTTGATTGGTACGTTTATTAGAAATTTGAAAAATTTGTTGTTCTGCTTGATCTAAAACCGAATCAATTGCCTGATCATTCTGCTCATAACAGCTCGTTATAATATCGGTTGCCGAATAAATTAATTCACGCAATATTGATTTTTCTTTTATAATTTGTGCATGTTGCGAAAGCATTCCAACTGAAGGAATATCTTCTTGTAAAGATAATAAATAAGCAATACCGCCGATTGTATCAAGAAACCCTTTTTTTTCTAAAACATCTTGCAACGCAACTAAATCAATTCTTTTATGCTCTTGCACCAGTATAAGCATTGATTGATAAATGGTCTTATGCACATTTTGATAAAAATCAGTTGGCAATAGCAACTCAGTTATTTGATGAATATAATTATCATTTAATAATAAAGCTCCCAGTACCGCTTTTTCTGCTTGCACACTAAAGGGTAATGCTTTGCCTAATATTTTTTCAGGCCAATGAGTCCGAGGTTTTTTTATTTGTCGTTCTTGCGTCATGAAAGGAGAACCTCTCCTTTGTTATTCAGGTAAAACTTTGAGTACTAATTTTGGCTGTAATCGAGTGGAGAGTTTGATAATAACATCATAAGTCCCCTTTTCTTTAATAGCCTTATCAAAAATTATTTGATTTTTGGCAACTTTAATGCCTTTTTCGGCTAAAAGATCAACAATCTCTGCTGGAGCAATTGAACCGTATAATTTTTCTTTATTATGCATTTTTCGTTTTAAAATAAGCTGAATAGCTTTAATTTTTTCTGCAAGCATAGACGTTTCAGTAGCTATTGCTTCTTTACGATTGTCGATATTACGTTGCCGTTTTTTATAAAATTCTTCATTGTCTTGAGTAATTTGGATTGCTAATTTTCTAGGAAAAAGATAATTTTGTGCAAATCCATCGGAAACTTTTACAATTTCCCCTTCAAAACCGATTTTTTGGACATCTTTGCGAAGATATACTTTCATACAAAACCTTTCTTTAGCCAAATTTCATACTTTTAATTAGTATACTCTTTATAACAGAAAAAAACAGCTTAACTGCCCTCACAAGAAGACTTTTTTATATATCCTTTGGAAAAGATGAATAATGGATGATTTTGAATAATTATTCTTTTAGCAGGTGTATTTTAGTGGGCAAATATTTTTTGTCATAAAACCAATGTGTTATGCGAAGCTACAGTTAACAAAAAGAGCTAATTTCTGTGCCAATTTTTGATGACAAAGAAATTTTGAGAATTTTCTTCATCGAATTGCATTAAATCGCATGCCAATGCGCATTTAAGCTCATTGTTTTTAGTTAAACTAACTTTGATATGAAGCACCTTCTCGAGATTGCTAATCTCAATAGCGCCTTGATATATTTGTTTTGTTTCATAATCCAATGGCCATCTTTTAATCGGTATATGTATTAGCTGCGTTTTAGTCTGTTCGTAAAATTGTTCATAATTTTGCTTGCTTGCTGCTATAGCCCAAAGCATTAATGATTGTGTAGCCGCATAGATTTGTTCCGATTGTAAATTAACTAAAGAGAGATCAACACTATATGAAGTCGTTCGCCAAACAAGACTAATATAAAGTGCAAAAAAATTAATAATGATAATTATAAATATTAATCCTGAGCCATTAACATTTCTTTTTATTTTCATATATTTCTATTTTTTGGGGCGATAAAACTCTGTATCCTTACTTGTTTATCCTTTAACCCTTGTATTGTTAGATTTAAAATAATGGCTTTGAGCTCTTTTTTTTTCTCCTTTTCTGCCCATTGCAGTTCAAAGAAGCCTTCAATATTTTGGGCGCCAATATTTTTGCTTTTTTTTATCCATTTATGTTTATTTCTATCATAATGGCCTTCTTTTCTTACCATGCATTTTTTTTCGATAGACCAACTTATCGCACGATCCTCTTGGGACCATAATAATTCTTGCGACGTGCAAATAATCCAATACTTTTCTTCTATTGGCGCTTTATCTAAATCTTTTATTATTTGCCTTTCTAAGGTATATAAATTTATAATTCGCTGCGATAAATTAGATTGATTATGTAAAAAATTATATTGATAACCAATTTGATTTAAAAAAATTAAAATTAGAGGCAAAAATAGAAACAAATAGAGAATCAATTCGATCATCAAAAAACCGGGCCTATGACTCATCAAAAATTCCTGTGTTAAATTCTGCAAATGATGGTTTTTTATTTGCGCCCTGCCATTCAGCCTTAATATAAACTATTTTGAATTGTTTAACCGGTTGTTTGATAAAAAGAAAATCGTCAATCTCATGCAAAACAGGCTGTTCTACTTTCCAAGTAAATTTAATATCCCTTTCCTGAAAAAATTTTTTATTTAATAATTCAGAATCATATGATAAACGTTCAGCTAAAGAAGAAAAAAAACTCACTGCTTCAAATCGTTTTAATGCATCAGTTTGCCAAGAAACTATCGAACCCAACCAAGCCATAGCAATTGAAATTGCGGTCAAAACCCCCAAGAAAACCACTATAAAGTCGATCAATAAAAAGCCGTCAATACCTGTTACCTCCTTAGAGGAGACTTGATTTTTTCTTTTTTGTAAACTAAAATTAATAATAGTCATATAATAAGGGTCAGTGCTTAAAAATATAGTTATCTCCTGGCAAAACAACTCCTATAATTGCAATGAAAAGCATCTCAAAGTATGATAAACATAATCAATTTAATAGATAACAAAAAACAAGGATCATTATGAAGAAAAAATTAAGGCATTTTTTCACCTCTTCTTTTTTTATTATTTTAATAAGTATTTCTACAGCCTCGCTTATAGCTATGCAACCTGGTGAAATGCCTAACCTTGAGGATTTACAAAAAATATTTGAAGAATTGGATGAAGAAACATTAGATGCTTTAGCAAAAATCGGGGAAGAATTTATCAAAGAAGCGGAAGCTCGAGGTGAAGATCCATTTAAATTGCTGGGAATCAATGAAGAAGAATTAATGAAAGAATTGGAACAATTAGGTGACATTAAAGAAACCGAAACTCCTGAATTACCTAAACCTGAACCAAAAGAAATTGAAGTTCCAAAAATTGATGTATCACAAATTAAGCAAGCACGCGAAATACTGACCAGTATTTCTGAAAAAATTGCTTCGATACGGCAAAAAGCACTTACAGATCGTCGAGCGACGGCTAAAATTGAACCTTTTGATCATTTAATTGATGATTTAAATTATTTTATTCTTACTTTAAGGCAAGAAAAATTACTTAAATATTTAACTAATAAAGAATTCGAGAAACTTTATCAAGCACTAGTAACGCTTGAACATGAATTAAATTATCTCGAACCATATTTTTCATTGCCAGAAACTGATGTTGAAGGGGAAATAAGTCCTTATACTATGCTTGGTATAATACGTGATGCAAATTGGCAAGAAGTAAATAAGGTGTACCAACAACTCTTAATGGAAAAAGATCCACAACGAGTTAAAAAAGAACTGCAAAAAGAAGGCAAAACTCCACAAGAAATAAAAGCTGCTCTTGCACAAGTTGAAAAAGAATATGAAGCTATTTCACAAGCATATAATAAAATTTTATCAAGCGAACAAGCATATCAAGCACTTGATAAAATTTTAGATAGCTTAATTCGTGCCGCAACAGCTCAGAATATCATTGAAGAATCTAAAAAATTGTTACAACGATATGAACCTGAAGCACTTAAAATTAAAGAAGAACAAGAAAAACTTGAAGTTAAAGCGCGCAAAGAACAAGAGGAAGCAATAAAACGTCGTCCTCCGTTTACACCGCCAATCTTTGAACCAGCACCATTCTTTGGAAAAGATTTGCCTTCAACTGATTCTTACTTTACCACTACGCCAAGTTATCAACCTGAATTTGGTGGGCCTGCTCCCTCTCGTAACGGAGAAAGACCAAGACCAGGATTTAAGCCAACCGAGCCTGGAAAACCTGTCGGACGTCCGGATGTCCCTCAAGATAAGATAGCCAAAGACAAAAAGGAAAAAGAAGAAAAGGCAGAAGCTGAAAAAAAGAAAGGTAGGCCTACACCACCAGGTAAAGAAGCGCCGAGCAAAATAGCAAAACCGATCGAAGATTTTCAAAAAGAAATAACCGCATTGGTAACTGAAATCGAAACTAAAGATATTCCTGGAGTAGAAACTTCTATCAAAGAATTATTTAAAGATTTCAAAATGTATCTTGAAAAACCATTCACCAGAGGTTATCCATTAGATGAACTTAAAAAAATAAAAGAAATGAAAACTGCGCTTGCTTATGTGACAAACAAATTTAATACTGCTCGTAAAAAACTAGTAGTTCCTAAGCTATCTAATACTGAGCAAAAACAATTGCAAAACGCAGCAAAAAAGATAATTGAAGAAAACAAAAAACAATTAGATTACTTTAAAGATCTGTATGCGATTGGCATAAAAGATGATAAAATCTTATTTCATGATTCTGAACTTAAACTAAATAAAGATAAAAAAGCACTTTTCTTTGAAGAAGAAATGCCTGCTGATAGCGATGCTAAACTCAAAGAGATCAAGAAAGAAAAAGGAAAAATTATTCCAGACTTTATTGAAGCATTTAATAAAATGAAAAAATCTATTGGCATAAGAACAAGATAAACAAAAAACTAATTTAAAAAGTAAAAAGGCAGGAAAAATCCTGCCTTTTTACTTTTTAAGTCTTAAATCAAAATTTTCTTCTAAATATTTATGATTTTTAAACTATAATTCTCACGGCGCTGTGCGCGCAGCACCAATTTTTTGCTTGTACAAAAAACTGGACAAAATACACCAACATGCTGTTGGATCGCTCATTCGCCCAAATTCGTGCCCACTCATCCTACGGCTTAAGCCTCGGATCGGGCTACACGTGGGCTCACATGAATTTTTTAATTTATTTTATTTTTTTATCCGGTAGCGAGTCGAGATCTGAAGACGAAGGTTGAAAACCTGAAGTATGAGAGTTCTCGTTATGAGCGAAAAAACAATCCAACAGAATGTTGGTGCCCTTGTGTTAAGGGTATTGGGCAAACAATACCCTTATGCCCAGCCGGTATGAGGCCAAAGTTTTAAATCAATTATTATTTCAGAACTTCCTGACAGCGTTTGCATAATGCATCTGGATGAACAGTCGTATCCCATTGCCAGCAACGGGGACATTTTACCCCTTCAGCATGTGTAACGTTTAACCATAATCCTTTTAATTCTGATGATTTGGTTAAGTTTTTCGGTGAATCAATAAGTTCACATTGCGAAACTATAAAAAATTCTTTAAAGAAATTTTCTTTGGTTTGTTGTGTTTTCTCTATATCTTTAAAAAAATCATTAAACCATTGCGATTCTTTTTCTGGCAAATCTAAATACATCATAACTTTTGCCTCAAGAGAATGTTTTATCGTACCTTTTTCTCGAAGCGATTCTAAAGATTTTAAAACTGCAGAACGAATAGCTTGTAGCAATTCCCATTGCTTTGTCCGCTCTTCATGAAAAGCCAATTGTTTAATTTTTTCACTCGCTTGCAATGCACGCCCTTTGAACGGATACCAATCAATATAATCTGGATCAAGATCAGCCATTTGCGCAATCATTTTCCAGATATCTTGTAAATCATTAAATGATTGCAAATGGATGGATTGCATTTTATTTTTTTGATAATTATCAGAGATATATTCAGCAGCAAACGATAGTATTGGTGCCATTAATCGGGTTAAGGTATCTAAAATATACCAACAAGCAGTTTGTGCTGACCGACGTGCTTTGCCATCAGCCTTTTCTACATATAAACGGTCTTTGATGATATCTAAATAGAATGAACTTAATTCTTTTGCACAATAATCGGCTAGTTCATGAAAAACTGCGGTAAAATCACACTCCTCATATGCCGCACGAATTTTTACATTAACATGATAAAGATATTCGAGCGCAAATCGATCAATTAGCAGCATTTCAGATAATGGCAGCCTTTCTGTTTCTGGATCAAAGTCATATAAATTGGACAATAAAAAGCGTGAAGTATTGCGAATTTTTCTGAAAACTTCAGTTACATTTTGCAATAATACTTTAGAAACAATGGCATCTCCCCGATAATCGATACTTGATACCCAAAGACGTAAACCGTCTGTACCTATTTTTTCAATTATTTCTCCAGGCGTTACTACATTTCCTAATGATTTGGACATTTTATGCCCTTTTTCATCAACGGTAAATCCATGCGTAAGAATAGCTTTTGTTGATGGCTCCCCTTCTAAAATTAAACTTGTTAATAAAGAACTTTGAAACCAACCGCGATGTTGATCAATACCTTCTATATATAAATCAGCAGGAAATCCTAATGCAGGATTTTTAAATAACACTGCATAATGGCTTACACCAGAATCGAACCAAACATCTAAAATATCTTTTTCTTTAACAAATTCATTGCCATGGCATTGTGGACATACTAAGTCACTAGGCATTAATTGCTCAATTGGCACTTCATCCCAATATTCAATACCATGTTGCGCTACTTGTTTTGCCACCTTTTCAATTAACTCAGCATTAATAAATGGATAATCACATTCTTTACAAAGCAATGCAGGAATCGGAACGCCCCATACCCGCTGGCGAGAAAGACACCATTCAAGCCTGCCTTGAATGGTTGCTTTTAAAAAGTTTTTTGAACGTTCTGGCAAAAAAGTAATCGATTCAATTGCCTTCAGTGCTTTTTCTCGTAGATTTTCATGCGATAAATTTAAAAACCACTGCCGCGTTGCACGGAAAATGAGGCCCCCTCTGCAACGCCAGCAATGAGGATATGAATGCTTTATTGATTGCTTTAATAATAAAAGGTCTTTCTCTTTGAGCTTGTTAATCACCCAACCTTGCCCATCTTGAACTGACATACCTTCTAACTCATGAGGCTCAATAAATTTACTATATTTGCCATCCGGTGTAATTGGTGAATATACTTCCAAATTATGCTTAACGGCAACTTCATAATCTTCTGGCCCACATCCAGGCGCACAATGCACACATGCCGTACCATCTTGTAATGAAACTGATTGATCAAAAATAATTGGTACTTCTAAACCTTCAACAAATGGATGTCTTACTCGTATATCTTTGAAATAATTAGCTTTTATTTGCTTGTATACCTTTTTGGATATTCCAAGCAATTCACAAATTTTATCAGAAAGAGCGGAACCAACAATGACATATTGCCCATCAATTTGCAGCACATCATAATCTGCATCTGGTTTTAATAAAACTGCTCGATTAAGCGGCAAAGTCCATGGCGTTGTTGTCCAAATCAAAAAACTAATTGGTTTATCAACAATCTCTGAAAATAATTTTTGTTTGGTTTTCTCATTTAAAGAAAATAAAACATATATGGAGGGATCTTTCCGCTCAGCATATTCTATTTCAGCAGAAGCCAATACCGTCTGACACGAAGGACACCACGGCACGGTTTTGCTTTTTTTGTTAATAAATCCTTTATCAACAAAATCTGCTAAGGCATATAAAATTTTAGATTCATAACCTGGATTCATCGTTAAATAAGGATGTTTCCAATCCATAAGCACACCGAGCTGCTTAAATTCTTCACGTTGAATATCCACCCATTTTTGTGCATATGCACGGCATTCTTTTTTTAAAGCAACAGGAGATAAACCCGGAAATTCTTGCGTTACTTTTAATTCAATTGGCAAACCATGACAATCCCAACCAGGAGTTACGGGAACTTGTTTTCCTGACATACGTTGAGATTTACAGGTAATATCTTTTAAAATTTTGTTATATGCACTGCCCAAATGAATATGGCCATTAGCATACGGGGGACCATCATGGAAAATGAATTTAATATTTCCTTCATTATGTGTAAATGATGCATGAAATAAGTCTTCTTGCTCCCAACGCTTAATTAAAGCTGGATCATCAACCATTGGGTTTGAACGAATAGGAAAATCAGTCTGCGGCAAATTGAGCGTATCTTTAAAACTCTTTTTCGCATCAGAATCGTTCGGCTTTTTGTTTTGCGCCATCATATTCCTTTACACACTTAGGAAAAATTGATAATTTCTTTTTATTTTTTTTAGTATAATTCATTTAATGATTTTGTCAGTAGAAGTAATGAAGTATTTTAAATAATATTTTCCTACTAGAAATGGAACCCATGGATTTTATAAATAAAAAAATTGGTATTTGGGGCTTTGGCGTTGTCGGACAATCTCTTGCTCGCTTTTTAGTTCAATATACTGATCAAATTTCAGTAATAGAAAAAAGGCCTTTGGAAAATCAAGAAATTGAGTTCTTGAAAAATCGAAATATTGCATTTCATTCTCAGGATAAATTACCTAATTTTATACATGAAAATGAATATATTTTCGTAAGTCCAGGTATAGATAGCCAAAAATATGAACTGTTAAAACCTAAAATTATTGCCGAACTCGATTTATTCCAATATTTTTTTAAAAAACCGATAATTGCGGTAACTGGATCTATTGGTAAAACTACTGTTACCTCTCTTTTGGCACATATATTAGAACAAAAAGGTTTTCGTGTTGCGCTTGGGGGCAATATTGGTGTGGGATTATGTGATCTTATAGAAAAACAGCATGAAATTGATTATGCGGTAATTGAAGTATCGAGTTTTCAACTTGAATTTTGCAGAAATTTTGCGCCGGATTTAGTGTTATGGACTAATTTTTTCCCCAATCATTTAGATCGTCATGGTTCAATTCAAAATTATTTTAATGCCAAACTAAATATTCTTAAATATCAATTGCCTCATCAAAAAGCATTAATACCAATAAATATGTATGCTCAATTGCCAGATTTTGTAAAATCATCAATTTCTTGTTTAACTGATAATAGAAATTCTTTAGAGTCTACTGTGCCAGTGTTTTGGTTAAAAGATAACAAGCTTTATGAAAAACAAAATAATCATACAAAATGCATAGCCCATTTTGAAAATATGCCTGATATTTATCCTTATAATTGGCTATGTATAAATGCCGCATTATCTGAGCTTGGTATTTCTTTACCAACAAATTATATCGCAACCCAAAGCTTCGCTCATCGCATGGAAAAAGTAAGTATTATTAATAACACTATATTTTATAATGATTCAAAATCGACGCTTCCAGAAGCAACTATTGCAGCAATAAAACGTTTTGATCAAAAAAAAATTTTATTATTTTTAGGAGGCATTAGCAAAGGAATTGATCGTACTTATATGTTTGCGCAATTGCAAAACAAGGCATCGTATATACTTTGTTTTGGTAAAGAAGCAGAATATTTATATACACAATGTAAAGCATTTGATATACCAGGATCAAAGCATCAGACATTGGAAGAAGCTTTTCAGGCGAGTATAAAAATAGCGCGGACTTATGATATTGTGCTTTTTTCACCTTCTGGTGCAAGCTATGATCTTTTTTCTAATTATGAAGAACGAGGAAATATTTTTAAAAAACTGGTATTTAATTTACAAAAAAACTAAACATAATCGAATGCGTTATCAGACATATTTTATTAATTTTTTTAAGGATTTTTATGAAAAAATTTATACTTTATTTATTTTTATCTTTATCAACATTTAATCTTTTTCCCATGATTACACAAAATGAATGCGCTATCTGTCTGAATACAATGGAAAATCCTGAAATAACACTTGCCTGTCATGAAACACATAGTTTTCATTTTGATTGCATTCAGAAATGGAAAAAAGTTAAACCAATATGCCCCTTGTGTAAAAAAAATATTTTATCAGAAAGTGGGTCGTGGCTTATTAATAAAAAACTTTCTACAAAAAATTTTATTGAGAATGAAAATGAAGATATATTAAATAATATGTTTTCTTTCGGATTTATGCTGTTTACATGCCAAGGGCTATTGGAAGCTTTTGAATGATAAAAAACCTTTGGTTTATTGCCTGGAATCGGATGATCCACTTGTAAATAACCGCTATTCTGGTATATTTATTCTACTACGCCAGAAAACCTATGTTTTTTAAACTGGGGATAAATGACGAAGAATCCTTCGAAAAAACAGGTCAAAGCAGGGTTGGCTTCGAAGAATTTCGCGCGATATAACGGCTAAAAACCGTTGAACACTTCATTAAGCAACTTTAATTTACCACAAAAAACAGGTTCTCATGAAATACAAAATTTTTGGTTTTTCTGTATGTATTTTAATACATTACGGACTTAATGCTTTAATTTGGGTCCAACCTGAAAGCAAACCAACTTCATACTTATTTGCGCCTGGCATTCATTCAAGTGAAAAACAGGTTTCTAAGTATTGCTTTGAATATTATTCTTCAACAAATCAAATAATATATACCGATAATGATTTTGAGGTTATTGGTTCTGCCGTGACCGCAATCAATTTTCCTGAAATTATCATTAATGCTCCTACTAATTTTGAAAAATCAAAACAATTTATAGGAAAAATATATAATCATATTGCACAATGGCGTAACGCAAAAAATGATGCGCATAACAATGTAATTGCACTTGATACACCAGAAACCGTTACTGATATTCTTAAAGCACCTATTGATTATACAGGTATTAATTTTGGTCAAGAAAAAGATATTCAAGCATTATCTGCTGCATATGACCAACATATCTCTATTTATCCGGATACAGATATTGTCCTGTATGGTGTTTCTCGAGGAGCCGCAACGAGCTTCAATTTTTTAGCCACTGAATATCACAATAAAAAAATTAAAAATATTAAAGCGGTTATTCTTGAAGGTTGTTTTGATTCCATTGAAAATATCTTAAAACAAAAGTTTCCAATATTATTTAAATTTGCTCAGATAACAGACAATTTTAAAAAAATCTTTTCTTGGATTTACCCAAATCATCAGCTAAATGGCATTGTACCAATTAATCTAATTAATACGTTTCCGACCGATATCCCGGTATTATTTATTACATCTAAAAAAGATACGGTTGTTCCTGCTGTTTGTACGTGGAATGTTTATAACACCCTTAAAAATAATGGATTTACCAATATTTTTATACATGAATTACAGCATTCTTCACATCCTGGTTATACTATTGATAATGAATCTGATATATGCGAATATCAAACTATTGTTCATGCTTTTTATAAACAACATAATCTTAATTATAATTCTGAATTTGCTGATGGCGGAAATATCTTTTTACCAGCTAATTAAATCAATTAAAGTATACAATTGACAAAGACATGCTCTTCAACCTACGGTAATAATATATTTATAAAAGGGTATGTTGAAAAAAATAAAACATGATTAATAAAAACCATCTTCGTACTGATTTACACATTTTTCTAAGCGCAATCAGTATATTGATTATCGTTGGCATTATTTTTATTTACTCATCAAGCTCGGTATATGCTTTGGAAAAACTAGGTTCTAGTAATTATTTTGTAAAAAAACAATTAATTGGTTTAAGTCTAGGATTTATTGGATTACTCATTTGCAGCCTTATCCCATTACCAATTATACAAAAACTAAGCCCTTATCTATTTCTTTTATCTCTTAGCCTGACTTTTTTAACCTTAATATCTATCTTTGGCCGTACTATTCATGGTTCAAGTCGCTGGCTTGGATTCGGGCCATTTATTTTTCAGCCAAGTGAACTACTGAAATTAACTTCGATTCTTTATTTATCATATTTTTTAAGCAAAAAACAAAAAGTATTAGGATCATTTAGTAATGGGTATATTCCCTTTTTTTTTATTATTGGTATCACAACAATTGTACTATTAAAGCAACCTGATTTTGGCACCGCAGTAACATTAGCTTTAACGGCATTTACTCTTTTTTTTGTTGCACATTTTAATATCAAGCAAATGCTCTTGACTGGATCAATTTCTATCCCGTTAATGTGTTTTTTAATTCTGAAATATCCATACCGCTTGCGACGAGTATTAACTTTTTTAAATCCTTGGAATGATCCTCAAGGTGCAGGATTTCAAATTATTCAATCATTAATTGCTATTGGTTCTGGTAGTTTATGGGGCGTTGGTGTTTCACACTCTAAGCAAAAATTTTTTTATTTACCCATGCTCCATACTGATTTTATTTTTTCCATAATTGCAGAAGAAACCGGGTTTATTGGCTCTTGCTTATTAATCAGTTTATATATTATTTTTTTATACATTGGTTTTCGTATTGCATGGCAATTACACGATCATTTTAGTCAATTATTTACTATTGGATTTGTTCTTCTGACAAGCTTGCAAGCTATTATTAATATTTCAGTTGCTTCTGGTCTATTACCTACTAAAGGAATTGGTCTGCCATTTGTTAGCTACGGCAATTCATCATTAATATGTTACTTATGCTTTGTGGGGCTCATTATAAATATTGTTATAAATAATAAAAAAATTATTTCTTTATATTAAAAACTTATCCGAACATTACGTACCACACTATGGCTTAAAAGTCACTGCTTTACGCTTTTCTCTTGAGATTTTATTGATTTTTACGGTATTTACAAATTTGAGTTTCATCGCATATTTTCTCATTAAATTCATTGCCAATATTATCTAAAATCGCTCCTAAAATTAGCGGCAACATTGATTGCCGCTTAAATCGAATTCACGTTACACCTAAAGGTATGACAAAACGATTTGTATTCTTTAATTTTTGGCTTAGGCTTGACTTTACCCTTTGTCTTTATTTTTTTTGCTTTTTTTATTTTCCAATTTGTACACATTTTTTTTATTTCCTCGGCATGATTAACATCTTGTTTTCTTTTTTTTGAATCATTTGTTTTTTTCGTGCTTAATTCTGAATTAAGTATTTGTTTTTTTTCTGCAATCATAGGTAAAATAATCGTATGAATGATTTTATGTTTACCTTCTGAATCAAACTCAATGCACTTAATTTCTTTTTTCAAAAAATTTTTTGTCATATTATTTTTTTGGTCATCTTGAGAAGATTGATTTTCATCTCGCACGTTTTCCATGCAAAAGAGTGTATTTGTGGCAAAAATCATCAAAATAAATGCATATTTCATTAATAAGCCTTACAATTATTATATATTAAAAAATATTATTGAATTATAGCTTAATTTCAAAAGATCCAAACTACGCCATAATTTTTTCTATTTAAAAATAACAACAATGGTTACATTGTCAAATTGCATTGTTTTTAAGAGACAACTAAAAATTGATAAATCTAATAAAAAAAAAGATACTAAATTATAAAGTTATAGCTGTTTAATTTTTCCTTTTATAGATCTTGCATGCCGAGTCATTCCTTTCCACGGATCTCCATGCTTATCGAGACGATTAAAAACAGATTCGATTGTATATCGTTGTGAAGTAAGTGATGAATCTTCTACTTCATCCCATGAAATCGGTGTAGCTACTGGAGCTTTTTCTTTTGGTCTTACACCATAGGGTGCCACGGCAGTTTGAGCAAAAGCATTACGTAATGTATCAATAAAGACCTTTTCGCCTCTTTTATTTTTACGCACTTCAAGGGTTAATTCTTTTGGATTATCATGAACTAATAATTCCGCAATTTTTCGTGCTAAATTGCGTACTTTATCAAATTTTTCAGTAGGTTTTAATGGCACAACAACATGTAATCCTTTTGAACCAGTAGTTTTCACAAAAGGTTTTAAATCTATCGATTCTAATAATTGTTTTAATTTTAAGGCAGTTTTTCTAACTGACGCAAACTTTTTTCCGGGCGGTGGGGGATCTAAATCAAATATCATCATATCTGGATATTCAAGTTTATCTACCTTACTAAGCCATAAATGAGGCGTAATAACGCCTTGATTTGCTAAATAAACTAATGTTGCTCGATTATTAGCTATAACATAATTAGTAGAACCTTCTTCTTTTTTTGCTACTTTTTTTCTATCAATCCAATCAGGAAAGTAATCAGGTGTATCTTTTTGATAAAATCCTTCAGCATGAATACCATTAGGATAACGAACCATCGTCAATGGTCGTTTCTTAGTATAATTCACCATTATTTTTGAAATTTTTTTATAATATTCAACGAGATCACCTTTAGTAATTTTAGACTTTGGAAAAAATATTTTATCTTCATTCGAGGTTTCAATAGTGTAGGGACCCATTTTAATGCTTCCCATCAAATCCCTTTCAAATAATTATTTCAAGACCGTCGTAAGCTAATTGCACCTCTACATCATATTCTTTACTTAATTTTTGCAATCGCTTTTTAATTTCATCTTCATCACTCGTTACAATTTCAGTACCGCAATGAGTAACAATCATTTTTTTTATTTTTTCTTTTTTGCACGATTTTAACTGCTCAGTAATTGGCGAATGGCCTACGTATGTACCTTTTTTTTCTCTAACTAATAGTGACCGACTTACAATGGCTCCATCGCCAATGTAAACCGCAACATTCTTGAGCGCTTCTTTTTGCTTTTTAATACGTACTAAATCGGGTACATAAAAAATTGATTTTTTCCCGGCAATAATACGATAACCAACTGCCGGCGCATGTATAGAATGTTCCACTTCAAATGCCATAATCGTTATGTTGCCTATCGATATTGGATCCTCTGGCATAATAATACGTCGATCATGAATCTTATAATTTTTTATTTCTTCCCAACTTGCTAATGTAGCATAAACAGGTGCTGGTGAACCCTTTTTCAAACCCTGCGCATGATCAGGATGTGCATGCGTTATAAAAATTGCATCCGGATTCATTTGAGAAATTTTATTGAGCCAATCTTTGCCACAATCAATCATAATAGTTGTATGATAATAAGAAATTAATACGGTTGAATGGCGATAGTGCTTTTTAGTACGTACTTCAATATTACCGCGTGTACCAAGAAACTTTATCCTCATTTATTTTTTTTCGCTTTTTTTTCTTGTGCAATTTCTTTTAAAGTTCGGCCGGTCAATACTGATTTCGGTTCTGTGCTTACTGGATTTCTCCGCGCATCTGCCTCTTGGTCATCAATTTTTTTTAACAACCACTGTTTTTTTTCTTTATTTATTTGGATTAATACGTATCCACCGCGTAATTTTTTTCCTTCAAGCCATACTTCCACTTGCCCATTTTCTAAAGAATCGGATAAAGAAATTTTTTTATCTTCTTTTGTTTTGATATTTTTAAAAGTTCCCCTATCCCACACCATCACGGTACCTGCACCATAATTTCCTTCAGGAATAACGCCTTCAAATTTTGCATATTCTAATGGATGATCCTCAGTTTGAATTGCTAATCGTTTTTCACTTGGGTCAGTAGAAGGCCCTTTTGGCACCGCCCATGAAACTAATACGCCATCTATTTCTAAGCGAAAATCATAATGAAGATTGGTAGCATCATGTTTTTGAATAACAAAAATTGGTTTTTTTGAAGAATTTTTTGCATTGCCTTTCGGCTCTGGAGTTGCGCGAAAATCTCGTTTTGACTTGTATTTTTTTAATGTATTTTTTTGCACACTCATCCCTATTTCTCCAATTAAAACATCGCAAAGAATAAAAAAAATTATTATTCGTTTCATATTTTTCTGCTTAATTTTTTTTAAATCTAATATCTTTTATTTGGCTTTGACAAGAAATAGGAATATTTTATTTTTTACATAAACTTTTTGTGTTATCGGACATAAAAAATCCACATTATCAAAAAAAATTAAGATAATGTGGATTAATAAATTAAATTATTGCCAATTTAATAATAGTTCTACAAATAAACGTACGCCAACACCCGTTGCGCCTTCGCGTTCATAATAACTAATATCAGGCACATTAAAAGCAGTACCAGCAATATCTAAATGTACCCAAGGCGTATCACCAACAAAATTAGATAAAAAGAATCCTGCCGTAATAGCACCTGCTTGATAAGCTGGCTTACCAATATTGCAAATATCGGCTACTGATGAAACAATAGATTTTTTGTAATCATCATCAAACGGCAATTCCCATACGCGATCGCCTGAAATATCAGCAGCTTTTTTGATACGAGTAAGTAGTTCATTATCTTTACCCATCATACCGGTAAAGAATGGCCCTAATGCATAGGCACAAGCACCGGTTAACGTTGCAATATCTATCATTGCATCAGGCTTATAATGTTTTACTGCATAGCTCAACGCATCAGCTAAAATTAATCTACCTTCAGCATCAGTATTTTTTACTTCAGCGGTTTTTCCATTATAAAAAGTTACAATATCACCTGGCTTTGTTGCTTTATCACTTGGTAAATTTTCTGAAAGTGGTGTTATACCGATAACATTTACTTTTGGCTTTAACTGCGCAATTGCTTCCATTGCGCCAATTACGGCAGCAGCGCCAGACATATCTTCTTTCATTGTTTCCATATGTTGTGCTGGTTTAATACTTAACCCACCAGAATCAAACGTGATTCCTTTACCAACTAAAGCGATAGTTGGCACATTTTTTTGTGCAGCTTTATATTCAAGTACAACAAATCGACAATCTTGCTCAGAACCAGCTGAAACGGCTGCCAAGCCACCCATGCCCATTTTTTTTATAGTTGCTTCATCAAAAATGGTAATTAGCAGTTGATGTTCTGTTGCAATGGCTTTTGCTTTATTAGCTAATTCGGTCGGCGTTAATGCACTTGGCGGTAAATCAATCCAATGTCGTGCTTTATTAACCGAATGCGCAATTATAAAGCCTTCATCAAGGCCTTCTTGGATTTCTTTTTTATCAACAGCTTTGATGGTTAATTCAAGTGCAATATCTTTGCGAACCTTGCGATCTACATCAGTTATATATTCATCAAATCGATATACTGCCATTTGCGCAATAATAGCAACTTGCTTAGCTAAATAATGTGTCGTTGTCTTAAACCTCGTTGCTGCTGGAATATGCAAAGCACAAGAAGCGATATCTTTTTGCTGCATAAGCTTAATAAATGAACCAAATGATCGCCTAAAACTTTCAATTGAAAGTCCTTTTTTATCAACAATTTTTCCTAATCCTATAATAAATAAAGTAAAAATACCTTCTTCACCCTGCAAAGGCATTGAAATTACTTTTCCTTCCTGACCTGAAAATTTTTGTTCTTTTAAATAACTTTCTAAAGCAGGAAAAAATTCTTTGGCAATACCTTTTATTTCTTTCAATTGCGTATCTTGCTCAACAAATAACGCAATACTTTTCGCACTCGTTTGATGAATTGGTTTATCAGTTAATGTAATAGTGATCATATAATCCTTGCCAGTAAAAAATTGCTTAATATGGGGCTCAGATTATTAAGTATAATTGAGCTCCATATAAGTTTCTACCATAAACCTAGGATTATTTTTGCTGTAATTGATTAATACGAGCTGCATGTTGTTTAATTTCTTGATTTATTACTGAACTACCACGGTAAACAAGACCCGGTTTTACCCGATATGGTGTTCCATCAGGTGACGTAATTGGATTGCCGGATGCATCAAATATTAATTGCCCATCAGAAGCAGGCACATTACCAACCGAAACTTCTAATCGATCAAGTAAAATATATAATTGGCTTGCGTGCAACGCACCAATCGGATATGCGCCAGGACCTGCGGCACTGCTATTATAAATAATACCTGTTCTTAAATCGACATACCAATTTTGCCACTTAGGATTATAATAAGCCCAACCTGCATCACGTTCGGTAAATTTATAAAGATAACGGTTGTTTTGTGTATCATGCCATAATAATTTAATATTATTGCTTACAATATTTTTACGATCACCTGCTTGCTCAAGCACACGCGCAACATCTTCTCCTGATGGATGTGGCATACGAGTAGGCAAGCTTGAAACTAATCGTGAAATACCAGCGGAATCAACCGAAACATTTATCTGCCAAATACATTGTTTCCAATGATTTAGCCGTTCTAATTCATCTTCTGCTATACAAGTTACCGGCAATTCAGGATCAAGTAGGCTATAATCATATACAAACTCAAATGTCTTATTGCCATCAGTAATAGTTAAATAATGACCCGTTACTGTTTGACCATGTTTTATCGTTTTCTTTTCAACAGTAATAGTATGTTTTCCAATAGAGTCTTCGTACTCACCACTATAACTATCAGCACCAGCACTTTTAAGGGTAATATAAGCACTTTTGTAATAAAGATTCTCTAATTTTAAATCAGATTCACCATTCCAAACGATAAAGCTCGGATTTAATTCATCATAATCATCTTGAACGAAGATACCTGCCTTAGCACCTTTAGCAATAGTTCTAAAATAACGTAACAATGAATATTTCAATGTCGAATCCGGTTTATACATACCTGTTTGTTCTGGTTCATCTTGATCGATAGATTGTGTAAAAATCTTATATTCATTTTTTGGTTTATCATGATAGATAAAGAGTTCATCACCCAAACTATTAATCATACTATATTTCATATAATTTTTACCACGTACCGCATCTTCTGTTTCTTCCGCAAGAACCCATGTATAATATTCATCTCGAGTGCCTTTATACTGAGCAGTTAAAAGATCTTGCGCATCCTCACCCAAGAATAATTTATCATTTTTAGTGGCGTCAACATTTACAAGTAACGGTTTTTCAAAGAGTCTTGGGGTCCCATCGGCATTATATTGATAGCCGGCAATAAGATCGATATATTTTGAAACCTTATTATTAGATTCTATCGCCACAAAATATGCCGCAATATCTTTATTGAAGTAAAACGCTATTTTATATCCTTTTGGTTGTTCAACTTTAGCAGCGTACTGCGCACTGTCATATGCTTGTTTTGCATAGCCATATTGCGCCGCTGCTTCTACTAATTGTTGCCGCACTTGTTTATTTTGTGGATTTTTATTTGCCGTTTGTACCGCTTGTCTAAATGCTTCTCTTGCTGTTTGCAACCCTTTTTGTAATGATGCTGGGTCAAGTTTAACCATATTCTCAATAGGTATTTGCGGATGATCTACCGCAACATTAAGCTCTTGTTTTCCATCAGCAGTTACTTCAATACCAGCATAAGCACGAGCATTATCAAGAACCCATCCAGTTAATAGAACCAATGCATTCCCAGTGCTATCATAACTCATGCCCATACGATTATCTTTGCCAGCTTCACCAACATTAAAATCAATATATACCCGTGGATCTGGCGATACACTATAATATTTTGCTTGATATTTTTTTATATATCGCGGCGGAATAAGTGATTGAAGACTATCTAAATATGATTGCGCATCGATGTTAGCTATTATATTTCTATCAAGTGGCTGGAAAAGCTGTTCCTCTTTTTTAATTGCTTCTTGAATTTCAGCTTTTTCTGCCAATAATTTTTTATATTCTTTTTGCGTCAATGCAACAATTTTTTGTTGCAGTTCGGGACGGAGTTGCAACGGCTTCTTTTCTTGTTGCCACGTTGCTTTCAGATAGCCAAGAATTAAATCGATAAATCCTTTTTGTACGTCAATATTTTTATCAACACTTTCTGCAAATTCTTTAAAATAACCTTGGTAAGTACCTCCGCGATCATAGAGCGTGCCATTCACTAAGCTCAATACTCGTATTGTTTTTTCGCTAATACTATCCCCATACACCCAATTAGTTGGATTTAATGATGGATCATCAGGCGATCCAGGAGCTGGCTTTATTCCTTCTTTCAAATTAATCGCTATGAAAAAGTTTTGTATTTTATCCATAAGGGCTTTTTCATCTAAAGACAACGGATCTGCAATATTTGATACATCAGCATAAATATATTGACCTCTAAGCAAATCTTCTTTAAATAAATAAAACTGAAAAGCACCGAATGCGGTACGCGGGCCATATTGTTCTTGTTCTAACGTTTTTTTATGTATAGTCTGTGCATTTTTTATTTTATTTAATAAAGTTGGTAAAAATTTACCTTGAATATTCGTAACTTTCTTTAGTAATTCATCAAGATTTGTAATACGTGAAACCATTTCTCCTTCTTTTTGTGCATCATAAACTTTTCCGCTAGAAATACTAATCACATATCGCTGCGGTTCAGCAAAATCATACTGTGTTGCAAAACCTTGAGAACCTTCTTGATCACGAGACATAACCAAATATTCATCCGGATAGAATGGTGAACTATACACAAAATTACCATTTTTTACATCTGCTTCACTTGTCGCTCGCATATTAATGGTTCGCAAACCAAAAGTAGCCCACGGAAATATTCCTAATTGACGCTCTATTTCTTGTGGATCAAGCTTTTCATAATATATTTTCCATTCTGCATGTATTTTATTAATTGTTTTTAATAATTCTGGAGCGCGTTCGGTTAATAAATCACTAATACGTTGTCCTTCTTGCTTTTCAGCAGCTGCAAGTACTGGCCCTCGATCAGATAATGCCCATTGATTTGGTACTGGTATTGGTAATGGCCATTGAATAGCACCATTTTTTAATGCACCAACTTTTTTTGCAAGCCATTGTTGATCTGCTGGCTTTGGAATAGATTTTTCATCAATTTGATTTGGATTAATATCAGGATCCATAAATAAAGAAAATAATGGTGCATTTAATCCTTGCGAAATTGGCGTACCATATTTTTTCGTTTGTGTTGGGCCCGCGACTACTACCGGTGGCGCTTCATCAGCTATTTTATAAATAGTAAATGGAATATTTTTTTTACCTGCATGTTCTTTATTGTAAGGAACAAAATTATTATCATAAATTCGAGACGTAACTAAACTAACAAAATTAGTAGCTGCTGCTGGTAGCGATATAACTTGCATTCCTTGTGTTGCAACAACGTAGTCATCACCGCCATTTTCAAGCCCTTGAGCATTTTTATAAATAAATACTCCATCATCAGATAATTGTTTATCAATTGTTAGTTTTATATCGCCCGCCGTAAATGGGCCATATTTTATTTGATCGGCTATAAATTGTTTCATTGCATCAATTTGCGCTTTTCCTTGAGGGAAATAGTTTGCAATTAGTTTACCAACATCAATATTTGATGGTTCAACTTTGCCTTCTTTATATGAGATTCCATCTAATAAGCTCACCATACGATGAATTTTTGGATTCACGGTATAACTCGGAAAATTCCACTGGCCGCTCCCTGCCGGTTTTTGTAATGGAATAATTGCACCATCTTCATCTAAAACCAGTACATAATCAATCACTTTTTCTACTAATGCAACTTGCTCTGGATCTTGCGTTAAAATATTACGTGCAGTTTTTATATTTGGTGTATCAGCAGTTTGGTACACAAAAATACCAAATGCAACATAAGGTTTTTTTTCTGGCGGATTGCTACCACCAATTTTTTTTATTGATTCTTCATCTAACGCTTCAAAAGCATGAACATTAAATGCATTAAATAATTGTTGACCTGATTTAAATACTTGCATTGAAGAATTTAATACAGCACCATATCCTTGTTTTTCTTTTGCTAATTCAGGATATTGTTGTCTTACGATATCCATATTTGTTTTTTCATCTAAACGATCTGCAATAGCAGGGCTACCTTTATAGCCGGTCGATTCTTTGCGATATTCAAAATATTCTGCTCCGGTGACGCCGCGCCGAATTTGACCCGATTGATCATTCAAATGAAATTGTAAATTTTGGCGAAACTCTTTTGGTGGTTCTCCTAAAAATTGAACAATAGCTTGGCCCGGTACCTCTTTTAAATTATCAATAAATTGAAAACCGGTATTTAAATGAACCATGCGACCGGGAAAACGCGGATCGGTTATTGGTGATTGTGCATAATCATCATATTCGGTACGCGCAACAAAATAATTTGCTTTTTCAAGATACGATTCAGTATCGGCGGTATCATCTCGTTTTACATTATCACTTTGAGGATCTTTTTCTAAACCAATATATAAAAATTTAGCTGAGGTAGGTTCATCTGGATCACTAACTAAATCTTTTGGTATTTGCATCCAGATATTACCGAATCGTTGCGGTGTTAACAAAGTCAATCTTTGAGATTTTGCCCCCATAGCTTGCTCTATGGCACCGATAACAAAATTTGGTAAAGAAAAAGCAAAACCACCGATAAAACCTACCAATAATTGCTCACCGAGTGTTTTGGCAAATTTTTTTGCATAATCTGCCGCACGAGTTCCAAATGAAGCTTGTCCAGCATCAATCATTTTTCGTTTTGCCTGATCATAATCTTCTCCAGCTATTCTGTTTTCTTCGCGGGCTTTCTCTAGCGCTTTTTCTCTTGCTTCAATTTCTTCTTCATTTCCTGTTTTTCGTGCTTCGGCAAGCTCTTTTTCAGCTTTGTTTATTCTTTCCTTTGAAGATACACGTCTTTCTTCTGCATCCTTAAATTCTCGCAAAGCGCTTCTTCTATTAAGTTTTTCAGCTTCTTCACCCGATAGTTCTTTTAGCAAGCTTTGTCGTTTTTCAGTTAAATTTTTTGTCGCAGATTCCAAACTGTCTTTTGCTTGTGTAATTTTTTCAGGATTTTCAATTGACTGAGCATAATCTAAATTACGTTGTGCTTCAGTTACCTCACGCTCTATGGGATTCAATTCTTGCTCAACCGGGCTAAGTTCTCTTTCACTAAAATTAGCCGATTTATTCGTTTCAAAAATTTGAACTTCTCTTTCAGTTTTGATCGGAAATTTTTCTAAATCAATATCAGGCAGCTCAAATTTATTGATCGCTTCTTTTTCAAAAGATGAAAAACCCCTTTGCTCTCCCAATGAGCTCAATTGTGAACGAAAATTTGTTTTTAATTCACTTATAAATGGATCAAACTGGGCTGGTGCAAATTTACCTTCTTTGAAAATATTTTCTCCATATTTCTGAAATGCCTTTGTCAATTCTTCCTGAAATGCCGCCTTAGTTTTTTCTGGAAGCTCATTAATTGCTTTTAATCCACTCTCAGCTTCAACAAAACCCATTTTTTCCGCTAATTCTTCACCTACCGCCCTGAGAGCTCCTTCTTCTAATCCAGCAGCCCCTGCTTTACCAAGTCCTCTTTCGGCCGCAACCTCTATAAGTTCCATCGCATCAAGAAATGAAAAACTAACAAATTGAATACTAATCAATAAAAAAATCTTAAGAAAACATGATGGAAAACGCTTCATTAAAAGCCCTCTTTTTGCAATTCAATGATTTTATTATTGAAAGTGTAACAAATTGGTAAAACTACAGACAAGAATCATGCAAAAAGAAATGAGCGCATGGAGTTACCATACGCTCATAAATAATTTCAGCTAACTTGGATGTTACCAACCAAATCCGATTCCAAAGCCTCCACGGCGACCGCCAAATCCAATTCCAAATCCGAGGCCTGATCCCCTGCCCCAGCGACGGCCATAATATCCGCCGGAATATGGATATCCATAACCACCATAGTATCCGCCGTAATAAGGACGATAACTTCCATAATAAGGCCGAGCATAATAACTACTACGATAACGAGGATAGTAAGTATAAGATTCACTAGCAGGTGAATACGACGTACGGTATACTCTTCTTGTTACAGCTCGCTGCGGTCTTAGTGTGCGTATTCGCCTACGCTGAAATTTTAAGTCACGGTTTCTTTGCGTTGTTGCATTTATATAAGAACCAAAATCGTTATCTAATAAAGCGGCAATTTCTGTTTCAGATAAATATCCAATACGCTTTACAATTTCGCCATCTTTTTTTAATGGCTTACCGTCTTTAAACAGAACAATTGTTGGTTCCTCCGATTCTTCTAATTCCCCTTTAACCTCTTCTGTTGCTTCAAAATCGGACATAGTGGTCATTTTAAAATCATTTGCTAAATCATCGGCTAAATCAGGTATTTTTTGTAAATTTACGCCAATAAATGCAATATCAGCCTTCTTATAACGACCTTCTTGGCTCAACGCAAAAAAGGCATCTTTCATTTGATTTAATTCTTCTATGCTTACATCATCTTCCGGATAAGGATTAAAATGAACTATCGCCACTTTATGCCGATCAAGAAGCTGATAAAAATCCTTCTCAGACTCCGGCGTGTAGAATTCAGCAAACATATTTAGCGAAACGCTCGCTAAAATAAACAGTAAAAAAGAAAAAAATTGATGTTTCTTCATTGTACTCTCCTTTTTATTTACATCATTTTTCACTTAAACAACAACATCATAATGGACCTTTTGGTGTATTTTTTGGTTTATTGACCCATTAAGCACGGAATGTATAAAGGTATTAACTTTATACATATATTTTTCTGGATTATAAAAAATGGAATCAAAATGCCTTCTACCCTGTGTAATCCACAATCGCTTATATCCTTTCATATTTTCATATAATGCAAATGCTGATTGAACTGGCACTTTTTCATCACTATGACAATGAATTAATAAACATGGTATCGAAACTTTTTTTATTGAATCTACCGGATTTAATGGATGAATATATGTGTTGGTTGCCGTCGCATCCATTTGGGCTACGGTTTTTAAGAGGGCTTTTAAAAAAGATTGAACATATGGATTAAAAGCAAATTTTTCTAACAAATACCGACCTGGCATTTCAAATGTATAGCCAAAAAGATTAAATTTTAAATTCTCAATACTGCGTTTAATAACATTGCTACTTTTATCATACGGACAATCAAGAATCATTGCCGCAAATAATGTGGGATCAGCCGCTTGCGCTTGGATTGCAGCAACGGCACCCATTGAAAATCCATAAGCAATACATGGTAATTTTTTTAAATCATTTCTTGATTTCAGATAATTTACTGCACCAATAACATCTAATGCTTCATCTCTGCCAAATGTACAGCAATGCTCGTCATTAACATGTTCACCGTGTGCTCGAAAATCAAATATTAATACATTGAAATCAGTAAACATTGTTTGACGAATAAACCCAACGTCAAACTTATCACACATAAATCCATGACATACTAATACGGTAGCATGTGCTTTAGGATTCAAATAAAGAATACCACTCCGCTGGATTTTTTTTCCCTTATTATCTTCTGATTGCTGTACTTCAAAAGTTATATATTCGAGTAATCCATTTTTTAAATATTTTTTTTGTTTTTGCAGATATTCATAAATTCCAACCTCAGAACGTTCTTC